>VBKI01000059.1:73241-79414 GCA_005879535.1 Deltaproteobacteria bacterium
GAAACCCTGTCCCAAGACGCAAGCGATTCTCATTGGTGTCTCCACTCTCGATGGTTCTGCCGGGGCGTGAAGATGCGCGCGGCCGCGCGCGCGTGGAACCCCAGCCACGTGTCGGATCGTTTCACGTGGAACGGGCGCACGGCTTCTTGATCGATGTGGGACCCGCGTGGTACTCGCGCGTTACCACGGTGGGGGAGGGTGCATGGCGCTGGTGCTGGCGGTGGTGAACCAGAAGGGCGGGGTGGGGAAGACCACCACGGCGGTCAATCTGGCTGCCTCGCTCGCCGCCCGGGAGCGCGAGGTCCTGCTCGTCGACCTCGATCCGCAGGGCAACGCCACGAGCGGCATCGGAATCCCCCGGGATCGGAGCGAGCGGCCGACCATCTACCACGCGCTGCTCGGGGAGGCCGACGCGCGCTCGGCCGTCCTGCCCACGGAAGTCCCGCACCTGTTCGTGCTGCCTTCCGGTGCCGACCTCGTCGGCGCCGAGCTGGAGCTGGTCTCGATCGACTCGCGCGAGTCGCGTCTGAGCGCCGCGCTCGAGCCGCTGCGCGGCGCGTACGAGTACGTCCTCATCGACTGCCCACCGTCGCTGGGGCTCTTGACCGTCAACGCGCTCGTCGCCGCCGACCGCGTCCTGGTGCCACTGCAATGCGAGTACTACGCCCTGGAAGGGCTCGGATCGCTCTTGCGCACCATCGACCTGGTCAAGGCGTCGCTCAAGCCCGAGCTGGAGATGGAAGGCATCGTGCTCACCATGTTCGACGCCCGCAACAACCTCGCCCGGCAGGTGATGAAGGACGTGCAATCCAACATGCCCGGGCAGGTCTACGACACGGTGATCCCGCGCAACGTCCGGCTCAGCGAGGCGCCCAGCCACGGCCGCCCCGCCATCCTCTACGACATCGAATCGAAGGGCGCGCAGAGCTACCTGCAGCTCGCCGAAGAGATGCTGCACCGCCACCGCGCGGTGGTCGCAGATCGCAAGCACGCGTAATCTCAGGAGAACCTGATGATGGAATCGAAGGCGCTGAAGCGGCCCGCGCTGGGGCGTGGACTCGGGGCCCTGATCCCCGGCGGCTCTCCCTCGGAGCGCAAGGGCGTGATGAACCTCGGCATCGAGGAGATCCGCCCGGACCGGTCGCAGCCGCGCCGCCACTTCGACGAGGCGCACATCGAGGAGCTCGCGGAGTCGATCCGCAGCAAAGGCGTGCTCCTCCCGCTCATCGTGAGGCGCGACAGCGAAGGATACGTGCTGGTCGCCGGCGAGCGGCGCTGGCGGGCCGCCCAGAAGGCCGGGCTCCGCGAGCTGCCGGTGATGGTCCGCGAGGTCACCGGGAAGGAGGCCTTCGAGATCGCGCTGATCGAGAACATCCAGCGCGAGGATCTGAACCCCATCGAGGAAGCCGGGGCGTACAGGCGGCTGATCGAGGAGCACGGGCTCACACAGGAAGAGCTGGCGGCGCGGGTCGGCAAGGACCGCTCCACCGTCGCCAATGCCCTGCGGTTGCTCCGCCTGCCCGAGCCCATCCAGCGAGCGGTGGTCTCCGGCGAGCTCAGCATGGGGCACGCGCGTGCGCTGCTCGCGATCCACGACGAAGGCGATCTGCGGAAGGCGGCCGAAAAAGTGATCGCCGAGGCGCTATCCGTTCGCGCGGTCGAATCGCTGGTCCAACGGCTGAAATCGAAGCGCCAACCGCAGCGCAGGCGCGACGGGGACGGAGGGGCGCAGCTCCGGCACCTCGTCGAAAAGCTGCAACGCAAGCTGAGCGTGAAGGTCCAGCTGAAGGACAAGGGCGGAAGCGGTACGCTGGAGATCCGCTACGGCAGCCTGGCCGAGCTGGACCGCGTGCTCGCCGCAATCCTTGGGGAATGACCACGTCCGAAGGCAGAGCCGGAGCGACGGACGCCCCAGCGCCGGAAGCCCGGATCGCTCATGGCGCCGTGAGCGGCCGCCGCCGCGACGAGCCCGGCGCCTCCGTCGGGCAGAAGCCCAGGCTCGAGAGGATTCGGGGCGCTTCCCTCGAGCGCGCTGCAGGCGCCTCTGATCGCGCTCGTCATCGGCGTCGTGCTCACGCTGCTCGAATGATCGGCGGGATCGTTCAGCATGTGTGGCACAAGGTGAGTCCGAAGACCGAAGACGTCTACAACATCCCACTCGCCTCCGGCTTCATCACTGGCGAAGCGCTGGTGCTGCTCGTGCTGGCGGCGGCGGCCTTCAAATAAACCTGGCCGCGCGCGTGTTCGGATCTGCTAGAAGGCAACCCTCCTGCAACCGAGGACCGAAACGAAAATGGCACAGAATACTGCTCCCGCTCAGACCACGGCCCTCGTTCCCTCGAACGTGGCGCCTCTTCCCACTCCCGCCTCGCGCACTCCCGAGCTCAACGCGCTGCTCGGCAAGGGCAGCCAGTTCGAAGGCAAGCTGATCTTCGAGGGCACCGTCCGGATCGACGGCAAGTTCTCGGGCGAGATCATCTCCACCGACCAGCTGATCATCGGCGAAGGCGCCGAGGTGAAGGCCAACGTCAAGGTCGGCACGCTCACCTGCCTCGGCGATTACCAGGGCGAGGCGACCGCCTCGAAGGCAATCGAGCTGAAGGCTCCGGCCAAGGTGCGCGGGAACCTGACGACCGCGTCGATCGTCATCGACCGCGGCGTGTTCTTTGACGGAACCTGCAAGATGGACACGGGCGGCAGCAGCAGCGTCCCGGCCAAGAAGTAACCAGGAACCAAGCCGCAGAACGCACCGAGCGCGCAGGGGAAGAAACCAATTCCCTCTGCGCGCTCAGCGGTTGGTCCGACCGCTTACTGCTTCGAGACGGGCGCGGACTGCGTGTGCGGCGCGGCTGCGGCGACCTTGATCTGCCGCGGCTTGGTCTCCGCCTTCTTCGGGAGGAAGAGGCGAAGCACGCCGTCCTTCGACTCGGCGGTGATGTGCTCGACGTCGACGGTGCTCGGCAGCGTGAAGGTCCGGCTGAACGCTCCGTAGGTGCGCTCGACGCGGTGATAGCCGTCCCGCTTCTCCTCGTTCTCCAGCTTCCGCTCGCCCTTCAGGGTGAGCGTGTTGCCCTCGACCTGGATGTCCACGTCCTTGACGTCGACCTCGGGCAGCTCCGCCTTCAGCGTGATGCCCTCGCCGTCCTCGAAGATGTCGACGAGCGGCGACCAGGTCGCCACCATCGACTGTTCGTCCTCGCGGCCGCTGCCGCGGTAGGCGGAATCGAAGGTCCGGAACAGATGGTCTTGCAGCGCGAGCAAGTCGCGGAACGGATCGTTACGACGAATGATGGCCATACCTGTGCTCCTTTCGGCGAATGAAAATCCTGCGGGATCTCCGGGGGTTGCCCCTCATCCCGTCGGTGAGCGCAACGTAAAACAGGGTCGGGTCGCGTCAAGGGGCGCGTCGGGTCCTGCTTCGAATCAACGGCAGAGCGCGCGAAGCGCGCAGAGTTTCCTCTTTATTTGCGGCGGCGTTGCGGCCGGGAGGTCTGGCGCTCCACGCGTTGGAGCGCGCGCCCGTTCGGCAGGTCCTCGACCAGGCCACCCGGGACGCCTCCCTCGGCAACGACGGTGGCGAGCGGATGCTGCTTGTGGCGGCCCTTGGGACGGCGCATGCGACTGAGCTCCTTCTTCGCGACGCGGACCAGGCGATCGGCGGCGACGTCGAGGGCGCCGTAGACATCGGACGTCGTCTCCTCGATCTGGATGGTCCGCGTGCCCGGCATGTGGAACGTCAGGTGGCACTGCTTCGACTCGCCGCGGTTGCGGTTGTCGATCCCCACCTCGACGCGCAGCTCGGCCGCTTCGTTGTCGTAGAAGCGGCGCAGCGGCATCACGAGGTGCTCTTCCGCATAGCGCCGCAGGCCGTCGCTGACCCGCATCTGCTTGCCCTGCACGATGAGCTTCATGCGGCAAAACTACGCACAACCCCTCGACGCCGCAGCGCATTGACCCTGCCTGTGCCACGTGTTAGGTAGCCGCGCCTTCACGGTTTTTACAGGGAGCAATCGACTTGATCGACTCCAGCGTCGCCCGACGTTACGCCCGCGCCCTGCTCTCGCTCGGCCTTGACGAGGGCCGCTTCGAGCAGTACGGCGAGGAGCTGGAATCGGTGGTCCAGGCGATGAAGCAGAGCCCGGAGCTCGGCTTCCTGCTCGTCAATCCGGGCTACACGCAGCAGCAGCGCCATGGCGCCGTCGACGCCGTCGCCAAGGTGCTCAAGCTCTCGCCGCTGACGGCGAACTTCCTGCGGCTCTCGCGCGCGTGTACCGGGCGCTGGTCGACCAGCAGGCGGGCCGGATCCGCGCCACGGTGACGTCCGCCGGCCCGCTCAGCGATCAGGATCTGGATCGCCTGCGCGAGGCAATCGGGCGGATGACGGGCCGCTCGATCGTGCTGGAGTCGAAGACGGATTCGTCGCTCATCGGCGGTGTGGTCGCTCAGGTGGGACCGACGATGCTCGACGGCAGCCTGCGCACCCAGCTCGAGCGCATGCGCCAGGAGCTGAAGAGCGCGCCAGGGTAATCCCTTCGCAGTTCAGGAGCAGAGCAAATGGCGGAAATCCGGGCGGACGAGATCAGCCGCATCCTCCGCGAGCAGATCAAGGGCTACGGCAAGCAGGTCGAGGTGAGCGAGACCGGAACGGTCCTCTCCACCGGAGATGGCATTGCGCGCGTCTATGGGCTCGAGGGCGTGATGGCCGGAGAGCTCGTCGAGTTCCCGAAGGAGCTGATCGGCCTGGTGCTGAACCTCGAGGAGGATTCGGTCGGCGTGGCGCTGATGGGCGAGCAGCAGCACCTGCGCGAGGGCGACGTCGTCAAGCGCACCGGACGCATCGCCGACGTGCCCGTCGGCCCCGAGGTCGTCGGCCGGGTGCTCAACGCGCTCGGCGAGCCCATCGACGGCAAAGGACCGGTCGGGGGAAAGGAGCGCCGCAAGATCGAAGTGAAGGCCCCCGGCATCGTCGCCCGCGAGTCGGTGAAGGAGCCGATGCAGACCGGCATCAAGGCGATCGATTCGATGATTCCCATCGGCCGTGGTCAGCGCGAGCTGATCATCGGCGACCGCCAGACCGGCAAGACGGCGGTGGCGGTGGATGCGGTCATCAATCAGAAGGGCCAAAACATGTTCTGCATCTACGTCGCGATCGGCCAGAAGCAGTCGACGGTCGCCCGCGTCGTGGATCGGCTCAACCATCACGGCTCGATGGAGTACACCACCGTGGTCACGGCCAACGCCAGCGACCCGGCGCCGCTGCAGTTCCTCGCCCCCTACACCGGCGTGACGATGGGGGAGTACTTCCGCGACAACGGCCAGCACGCGCTGATCATCTACGACGATCTCTCCAAACAGGCCGTGGCGTACCGGCAGCTTTCGCTGCTGCTGCGCCGCCCGCCGGGTCGCGAGGCCTATCCGGGCGACGTCTTCTACCTGCACAGCCGCCTGCTCGAGCGCGCCGCGAAGCTCTCGAAGGACCGCGGCGGCGGCTCCTTGACCGCGCTCCCCATCATCGAGACCCAGGCAGGCGACGTCTCCGCGTACATTCCTACCAACGTCATCTCGATCACCGACGGGCAGATCTTCCTCGAGACCGACCTCTTCAACGCCGGCCAGCGGCCCGCAATCAACGCCGGCATCTCCGTCTCCCGGGTAGGCGGCAACGCGCAGATCAAGGGGATGAAGAAGATCGCCGGCAGCCTGCGTCTCGAACTGGCCCAGTACCGCGAACTCGCGGCGTTCTCGCAGTTCGGATCCGACCTGGACAAGGCGACGCAGGAGACGCTCGCCCGCGGCGCCCGCCTCACCGAGATCCTCAAGCAGGGTCAGTACGTGCCGATGGCCGTCGAGAAGCAGATCATCCAGATCTACGCCGGGACACAGAAGCACAAGAGCGGCGTGGTCTGGATCCGCAACATCGAGGTGACGGACGTCCAGCGCTACATGCAGGAACTAATCGAGTTCATGGAGACGCGCCATCCGCAGGCGTTGAAGCTCCTGCGTGAGAAGAAGGACCTCACCGACGACGTGCGCACCGCGCTGGATCAGGCGCTCGAGGAGTTCAAGAGCGTCTTCAAGCCAACGCCGGCGAAGGCATAAATGGCCTCCCTTCGCGCCATCCGCACCCGGATCAAGTCGGTGCGGAACACGCAGAAGATCACCAAGGCGCTGAA
>VBKI01000060.1:0-3707 GCA_005879535.1 Deltaproteobacteria bacterium
CCTACTATGACGTCTACTTTCTCGCCGACGACGGGAGTGGAAACTGGCTGTTTCACACCATTACGAACCAAATCTCGGCGACGACGCCTCCGATCAACTACCTCGGCCAGGCACATCTGACCGTCAAGGCCATCGCACCGCTCGCCACCGGCTCGCAGGGATCGTTCGTGACGCCCATCTCGCAGACGAGCATGAAGGTGTCGTTCACGCGTTGAACCGGCGACCATTTGCACCCCAAGCGTGCCCGGAAGCCGCGCAAGCGTCATCAACGCTTCCCAACGCTGCGGAACCCTTCCGATCAGCACCCCTCCCGGCCGTCCAAGGATCGCAACGATTCGTCACGATTCACAGAGATTTTGCTACCAATTTGCTACCAGCGATCGAGCAACTCCTCACGGTGCGCCAGGTCGCCCAGTTCCTCGGCGTCTGCACCGCAACCGTCTACAAATGGGCCGCCGAGGGGGTGCTCCCGCACGTCCGCATCGTCAACGTCATTCGGATCCGGCCCGAAGATCTCACCCGTTTCGTCAACGAAAGATCGCGGTGATGCCGGCCCCGTCCTCAGCTACAGGCGAGTGCTGTCCATGCCCTCCTCATCAGCCGCAGCGCGCGCCTCGTCTTCGAGCGCGCGATGCAGGTCGGACAGGGACAAGTCGGATAGGGGTCGTTCTGTCCTCTCGCCAGTCGGCTCCTCCATACCGGTAGCCTAGCAAAGTCCTGCGCGGCCCGCCTGATGGGCCGGGCGCGCACTGAAGCAATCTGTGTTCGCGGGCAGGACTGGCAATTTTAGTAACGTTGGAGCGACGCCGGCGCTGCCGAGGCTTGTCGGCCGGCAGCCGCGGTGTCACTCTGCCGAGGAGGGTCTCCGATGCGTACCTGCGCCATCGTGTTCGTGCTCGCGTGCGCCTGCGGCCGTGCTCCGGCCCGGGTCGGCAGCGGCGGCCCGGTCGACGCTGGCGCGGAGGTCTTCGCCGACGGCGGCGTCATCGGCAGTTCCGGCACAGCGACCCTGCTCGTGGCGACTTCGGGCGCAGGCCTAGTCCGCGCCGCCAATGGCGACTGCCGCGGGTATTGCACGGTGCGCGGCAACGACATTCACCTCACGGCGGTGCCCGACTCGGGCGCGACGTTCGTGGGGTGGAGCGGCGCGTGCAGCGGTACCGGCGATTGCGATTGGGCGCTCGTCGGCACGGCGACGCTCTCCGCCACGTTCATCGTCGTCCCCCCTTCGGCCCAAATCCTGGTGCCGGCTCCCGCCGGGGCCTCGAACGAACGCGTGGCGCTGAACTCCACCCGCATCTTCTGGACGCAAAGCGGGCCGCCGATCGCGATCTGGTCGATGTCCAAGAGCGGCGGCGACCCCTTCAAGGAGGCCGACGCATCGCCCGCATCCCTCGTGGTAGACGACCGCAACCTCTACTGGACGGACACCGGCACCCTGAATTCGAAGCCGATCGGCGGCGGCGCCGCGACCGTGCTCTTCAAGGGCGGCTTCATCTCGCGGCTGGCGCTCGACGAAACGGGAGCGATCTACTGGACCGAGAGCGAGGGGCCCCAGATCGGAACCGTGCGCCGGCTTCAAGCCGGCGCGATGACCACGCTCGCCAGCGGACAGGACCCGGCCGGCGGGCTCGCCGTCGACGCGACGCACGTCTACTTCGCCCAGTTCAACAAGGCGCAGCAGGGTGAGATCCGCAGGGTTCCGCGCACGGGCGGAGCCGTCGAAACCGTCGTCGTCAGCGGCCGCCGTTATGCAAAAGCGATCCGCGTCGACGCGAGCAACGTGTACTTCCGTTTGTCGGACGACGGCTTCCCTTCGAGCGACACGGGCCATGTCCTCGCGCTCAGCAAGGCAGATTTCACCGTCCGCACGCTCTCCGGCGGCAACGGCATCGACCGGTTCCAGCTTCTTCCGCAGCTCGAGGTCGACGGCGCCGGGGTCTACTGGAACTGGAACAGTGGAACGCCGCCGTACGGCATCTTCCGCGCGAACCCCGACGGCGGCGGTTTTCAGCCGATCGATAGCGACAGCGACACGCCGTGGTACGATCTCGCAGTCGACGCGACGGCCGTCTACTACGTGCACGGCGGCGCGATCATCCGCCATCCGAAGTGACCGGCCGGCCTCATTCGAACCAATAGTCGAGCGTCGCGATCGAGCCTTGTCCGAACTGGCCTTCGAATCCCCCTTCGCCGCGCAGGCCGGCAAGGCCGCCCGTTGCCGATCCCGGCACGACAAACCAGGTCGCCCTGATCTTGCCGTTCTCGACGGTCTCCGACCCCTGGAGCACGAAGGCGCCCTCGCGGCCGCCGAGCCGGCCTCGGAATCGCTGCATGCTGACGAGGCTCGCGAACCCGTCGTCGCGGCGGACCTGGAGGGCGCGGACCGCCGATTCGCCCTCGAAGTCTCCGCTGAACGATTCGCGGATGTGGACCTCGGCCAGCGGCGGCCCTCCCGCCTGATCGTAAGGAGTCGCGCTGGAGTCGTGAACGGTGACCTTCGCTTGCGCGTGCGCGCGCTTGCGCGGCTCCGCGCCCCGCTTTTGCGAGCTCACGTCGCGTTTCTCCTCTCCACGATTCGATGCGCCTGCGGCCAGCGCCGCGCCAGCCGCAAGCATGGCGACCAGGGTTCGCTGCATTGCTGCAAGATGCACCAGCGCGGGCAAAGTTCAACCCGAGCGCAGCAATCTTTACCTGGTCCGACGATGACGCGTCGTCGACGCGAATGTTCGCGTCAGCGCGATCCTTTAAAGCAGCTCGTCGCCGCAGTCGACGCAGCGCACGCGAGCGTATCCGTTGGCGAGAATGCCGCACCGCAGGTATCGCTCGAACTCGGCCACGACGAAGCGGGGCAAACCGCTCCCATCCTCTTCGATCTCCGCCAGGAACGTCTTGAGGTGCCCCCTGAACTGTCTCGTACAGGAGCGACTTCTCCGGCTCGCGGCGGCGATAGTTCGAAGCTCCAGCGAAGGACTGCCGTCGCGCTCCCTGCTCTCCAATCTGCGGCGGATCTGCGTCGGCGCGGCCCAAGGCGCTGGCGGCTTTTCATGAAACGGGCCAATCGTAGCTCGCTCGGCGGGCTTACGTTGCGGCGTCGCGGGAGTAGCGATTCGAGACAGCCGGTGGAGCAGAACGGACAAGCTGAGTCTCGCAGCGATCCCAAGAATCATGCGACCGCCCGACTCCCTCGCCATCTTCAACTCTCCACAAGCTCGAGCTCTTCAGCCGTTACCGCGAAGGCCTGGCGCCGAGCGATGAGAACCGTCGCCGCACGTTCGGCGAGTTGATGGGCCTGTGGCAGGAGCGCTACGGCTCGCGCCTGCGCTCCCAGACGATGAAGCTGTCCGTCGAAAAACACCTGCGCCCTGCCCTCGGCAACCTGCTCCTGGGCGGCGCCGCGGCCGGCCCTGCCGGCGCTCCTCAACTCGAAGATTGGCGAACTCTCTCCTTCGACCCTGAACCATCTCCGCGCTTACTGCCATCGTCTCTACGCCGTCGCCTCAATGCGGTCGGTGGGCTGGTGGATGGGCCCCAATCCAGTCAACCGGCTCGAGCTGCCGAAGTTCAGGGAGCCGAAGCGGAAGCGCCCAACCGTCGCGGCGGAAGATGTGCCCCGCGTCCTGGCTGCGCTCTCACCGAAGTGGCGACCGCTCTTCGCAACCGCGTTCTTCCTTGGCGTTCGCCGCGGGGAGGTGCTGGCTCTTCAG
>VBKI01000060.1:3746-94216 GCA_005879535.1 Deltaproteobacteria bacterium
CCCTATCTCGACGCTGCTCTGAGGCTCTCGCCGTCCAGGTGGGTGTTCCCTGCCGCGGATGGATCGCAGCGCGCACCCGACACCAATCTCAAGGCCGTCCTACAGCGCTCCCTCGGCCGCGCCGGCATCGTCGATGGCTACGAGCACCGCTGCCGCAAGCCAGGCTGCGGCCACGTCGAGCTTGCCAACGACGACAGCAACCGCCGCTGCCCGAAAGACAACCGCGCGCTCTGGATCCGGCCGCTGCCCAAGAAGGGCATCGTTTTCCACTCGCTCCGGCACACGACGGCGACACTGCTCGCGCGCGCGAAGGTTCATCCTTCTGTGGCACAGAAGATCCTGCGGCACGCGAACATCGAGACCACGCTCGCGATCTACACGCACCTAGACGGCATCGAAGACATGCGCGCGGCCGTCGCGAAACTCGACTTCGGGCCGCTCGCGGAGCGAGCGCCAGCTCCCGTTGTTCCGCTCAAGAAACAGGGGACCTTTGCTGCCAATTTGCTGCCAGCAGCCCTTTCCCCAAAACCTGAGGCCCCTGACCGTCCCGAAAACTTCGGAAAGATCAGGGGCCTCCAAGAGTCGGGGCGACTGGATTTGAACCAGCGACCACTTGCACCCCAAGCAAGTGCGCTACCAGGCTGCGCTACGCCCCGGCACGGTCCAACGGGGGCAGCGTCGTAACACCCGCTCCCGCGGGCGTCAACGCTTCAGGCCGACTTGTTGAGCGCGTTCTTCAGGACCTGCGAGGGCCGGAACGTCAGCACGCGCCGAGCGGAGATTTCGATCTCCTGCCCGGTCTGCGGATTGCGGCCGACGCGCGACTTCTTCTCGCGCACGACGAAGTTGCCGAACCCGGAGAGCTTGATCTTTTCGCCGCGCTCCAGCGTGTCCTTCAGCGTGTCGAAAACCATCTCGACGATCTCGGCGGACTCCTTCTTGGAGAATCCGACTTTGCCGCAAACGCTGTCGATGACGTCAGCCTTGGTCATGGCACGACAGTACACGGACAGCGCCAACTCGGTCAAACCCCGAAGGAAAAGGCCCTCTCTTACCCGTATGACGCAACGCATTAGCGCAGCGCGGCGCAGCCCTTGAGAAGCATCTCCAGGACCGCTCTGCTAGCGTTCGCGCCGATGCAGTTCTGGTTCGATTTCGCCTCCACGTATAGCTACGTCGCCGCTCTCCGCGTCGCGGACGAGTGTGCGGGCGCCGGTGTGGAATTGGAGTACAAGCCGTTCCTCCTCGGGCCGATCTTCACCCAGCTGCTCGGCATCAAGGATTCTCCGTTCAACGTGGAGCCGATCCGGGGCCGGTACATGTGGCGCGACCTCGAACGCCTCTGCGAAAAACACCGGCTTCCCTGGCGTCGCCCAACGGTCTTCCCGCGCAACAGCCTGCTGGCCGCTCGCGTGGCCTGCTGCGCCGGAACCGCGATCTCCACGCTCACGCGAGCGATCTTCGGCGCCAACTTCGCCGACGATCGCGACATCGCGGATCCCGCAGTGCTGCGCGAGATTATCGATTCCAGTGGCGCCGATGGACGCCGACTCGTCGATCTCGCGCAGACGCCGGAAGTCAAAGCGCAGCTTCGCGCCAACACCGCCGAGGCGCAGCGGCTCGGCATCTTCGGCGCACCGGATTTCGTCGCCGATGGCGAGCTCTTCTTCGGGCAGGACCGGCTGGAGGATGCCATCGCATGGGCGCAGCGCTCCGAAAGATTCAAGCGCGGATTTCCGCCCCCAACCGTGCCTTGAGCCGATCGCGGATCGCGGTGCAGAGCGCGTCCGCTTCGGCGTCCGTCAGCGTGCGATCCGGCGCTCTGAGCGAAAGGCCGAACGCGACGCTCTTGCGTCCCTCCGGCACCGGCGCCCCCCGGTACACGTCGAAGAGGGTGACCCGCTCGAGCAGCTTCCCTCCATCCGCGGCACGGATCTCCCCGAGCAGTTTCTCCGCCGGAACGTTGGCGTCAACCACGAACGCCAGGTCCCGCGCGACGGCCGGGAACCTGGGCACCCCGCGAAGCTGCTTCAGCGCGAGGGAACGCTCGAGCAGCGCCTCCCAGTCCAGCTCGGCGAGATACGTCCCGGCAGGCACCTCGAAATGCGCGGCGACTGCCGGATGCACTTGCCCGAGATGTCCCGCGGCTTGCCCTGCGACGAGCAAAGCCGACGCGCTCGCCGGATGCAGCGCCCGATGCGCAGCGAGCTGGTAGCGCGAATCCGCGATTCCCATCGCCTCCAGCACATCCTCGACCACGCCTTTGAGGTCGTAGAAGTCGGCCGCATCGCCGCCGCCATTCCAGCTCTTCGCGCGGCGGGCTCCGCTCAAGACCACACCAAGCCGGCGCGGCTCGTGCACCGGCCAGGCCAGCTCGCCCGACGGATGGCGCGCGTCCCGCTCCGGCAAGTACACGCGGCCGAGCTCATAGAGCTTTACGTCCGGGACGCCGCGCGCGAGGTTGTAGGCGACGTTCCGCAGGAGCCCGGCCAGAAGCGTCGTGCGCATCGCGCCTTGTTCGGTGGTGAGCGGGTTGGCGAGGCGAATCGCTCGCTGCGCGGAGACCGCCGCCAGGTCTTTCTCCGCCAGGAAGCTGTAGTTGAGCGCCTCGTCGAAACCGTGCGCCGAGAGCGCGGCGCGGGCGTGCGCAGTGACGCGCCTCTCGGGCGCAACCGCCGCGGTCTCGCCGACGCCCGCGGGATGCGGCTTCACCGGGATGGTGTCGTAGCCGCGCAGGCGCGCGATCTCCTCGATGCAGTCGATCTCCCTCGTCAGATCGCGCCGCCAGGAGGGCACACTCCAACGGCCGTCACCGACCGGAACGAGCTGGAGCGCGCGCAGCCAGCGATCGACCTCCGCGTCGCCGATGGTCACGCCGAGCACCGCCGAGACGCGGCCGGGCCGGACCATGACCTTCACCGGTTCCCGCGGCGCCGGGTAGACGTCGAGCGCACCGGGCAGCAGCCGACCGCCGGCGAGCTGCACGATCAGCTCCGCGCAGCGATTCGCGGCCGCTTCCGCCGTTCGCTCGTCCATCCCCCGCTCGAACCGATGCGACGCCTCGGTGTGCAGCGCGTGCCTGCGCGAGGTGCGGCGGATTCCCGCCGGGTCGAACATGGCGCTCTCCAGCAGGATCCTCGTCGTGCCGTCACCCACCTCGCTGGTCTGACCGCCCATCACGCCCGCAAGCGCGACCGGCTTCTCGCCGTCGGCGATGACGAGGTCGTCGGCGCTGAGCTTGCGCTCCTTGCCGTCGAGAGTCGTCATCGGTTCGCCTTCGCGCGCGCGGCGCACCAGGATTCGCCGGCCAGCGAGCCTGTCCAGGTCGAAACCATGCAGCGGATGCCCGAGCTCGAGCAGCGCCAGATTCGTCGCGTCCACCACGTTGCTGATGGGTCGGACCCCACAGGCGCGCAGCCGCTCCTGAACATGAAGGGGAGAGGGACCGATGTGCACGCCCTCGATCACGCGGGCGACATAGCGGGGACACCGCTGCGTGTCCTCGATGTCGATCCGCGCCGGCAACTCACCCTTCCCGGCCGGCTGCGCCGGTGGCACCCGCACCGCCACTCCCGTGATCGCCGACAGCTCCCGGGCAATCCCGAGGTGCGACAACGCGTCGGGCCGATTGGGCGTGACGTTGATCTCGAGAATCGTGTCAGGCACCCCGAGCAGCTCGTCGAGGGGCGTTCCGACCCGGACGTCGCGGGGCAGGATCATCAGGCCGGATTGATCGTCGGAGAGTCCGAGCTCGTGCGGCGAGCAGAGCATCCCATCGCTCTCCACGCCGCGAACCTTCGCCCGCCGGACCTCCATCCCGGCCGGCAACCTCGCACCGGGACGCGCCATCGGTACCACGTCGCCGGCGGAATAATTCTGCGCCCCGCAGACCACCTGATGCGTTCCGGCGCCGTCGTCCACCTGGCACACGCTCAGCTGATCGCTCCCCGGGATCGGTGACCGCGTCACCACCACCGCCGCGACGACGCCAGGTCCGAGGGCGCGCCTCTCGCGACCCTCGACCTCGAGGCCGATGGCCGTCAGCTTGCTCGCGATCTCGTCGTCGGAGAGCGCGACCGGGCAAAGCTCGCGCAGCCAGCTCAGCGAGATCTTCATAGCTGCTCCAGGAACCGGACGTCGTTCTCGAACAGCGTGCGCAGGTCATCGAGGTCGTGGCGCAGCATGGCCAGCCGATCGATGCCGACGCCGAAGGCGTAGCCCGTGAACTGCTCCGGGTCATACCCGACGCCCGCCAGCACGTCGGGGTTGACCATGCCGGCGCCGAGGACCTCGAGCCAGCCGCTTCCCTTGCACAGCTTGCACCCTTTTCCGCCGCAAAGCGGGTGCGAGATGTCGACCTCGGCGGACGGCTCGGTGAACGGGAAATAGCTGGGGCGCAGTCGCGTCTGGATCGTCGGCCCGAAGAACGCCTTGACGAAAGCGTCGAGCGTTCCGCGCATGTGCGCCATCGAGATGCCTTCCTCGACGTGCAGGCACTCGACCTGGTGGAACATCGGCGTGTGCGTCGGATCCGAGTCGGAGCGGTACACCTTGCCGGGGCAGATGATCCGGACGGGCGGCTGGCGGCCGAGCATCGCGCGCACCTGGACGGGGCTGGTGTGCGTGCGCAGCAGGAGCTGCTGCATGGCTCCCTTCGTGGGAGGCGAGCCCGGCGGGGGCGGCGGTTGCGACGCCACGTCGATGAAGAATGTGTCCTGCATGTCGCGCGCCGGGTGATCGGGCGGAAACCCGAGCTTCTCGAAGTTGTAAAGGTCCCATTCGATCTCGGGGCCATCGGCGACGTGGAACCCGAGCCGGGCGAAGATCTCCACGATGTCGTCCATCGCCTGGCTCACCGGATGGCGGTGTCCGCGGCGCCGCGTCCGTCCGGGCAGCGTGACGTCCAGCTTCTCGCGATTGAGATCCTTGTCCAGCTCGCGGCGGCCGACGTTCCGCCGTGCGTCCTCGAGCAGCGACTCGAAGGTCGCGATGGCGTCGGTGACGAGCTTGCCCACCCGTGGCCGATCCGCTGCCGCAATGGCGCCGAGCGACTTGCGCAGTCCCGAGAGCGAGCCGCTCTTGCCGAGGTACTTCACCCGCGCAGCCTCGACCTGTTGTTCGCTCTGCGCCGCGGACAGCTCCTGCCGCGCCTCGGCGAGCAATGCGTCGATCCGGTCGATCACCTCATGCTCCTTCGGAAACGACGAAAGCCGCGCCGGGATTCGCCCGACGCGGCCTCGTTGGGAACTGCCTCGAGTGCCTACGCCGCGGCGCGCTTGGCGATCGCGGCAAACGCCTGTGGATCGGCTACGGCGATGTCCGCCAGAACCTTGCGGTCCAGGACGATGTTCGCCTTCTTCAGGCCAGCGATGAAGCGCGAGTACGAGACGCCGTTCAGCCGCGCCGCCGCGTTGATCCGCGCGATCCAGAGCGAGCGGAAGTCGCGGCGGCGCACGCGGCGGCCCCGGGCCGACTGCATCATCGCGCGCTCGACGGCCTCGATCGCGCGTTTGTAGGTGCCGTGACGCCGGCCGCGGAAGCCCTTCGCGAGCTTCAGGACGCGATTTCTCCGGCGACGAGCCTTGAATCCACGCTTGACGCGCATGTCCTTCTCTCCTCGTCCACCACCGGGGACTTCCCGGAGGCCCGCCGCGGGCGCTGGTCCATGCGGCGAGTGTGGGGCCTTGCTTACTTCGGCAGGCCGTAGGGCAACGCTTTCTTGAGGTGTCGTTCATCCCGGCGCTGCAGGATGAGCGCGTTGCCCAACCGGTTCTTGCGCTTGCGGTTCTTTCCCAGCGACAGGTTGTGGCGCCGGCCGGCCTTGCCAGCCTTGATCTTGCCCGAACCGGTCATGCGGAAGCGCTTCACGGCGCTCCGCTTCGTCTTCAACTTCGGCATCTTGCGGATCCTTCCGGTCGCTGCGAAAGACGGCGCTTGTACACGCGCCGTCCCTGACCGTCAAGCCTTCGGCGCCTCGGCGTGCTGGGCCGGGGCGGGAGGAGCGACAGAAGCCGCCGACCCTCCGCTCGCCTGGCTGGCGGACGGTGCCGGCCGCGGCTGCGGCGGGCGCGGAGGGTGCGCAGCCTGGGCGGCTGGCGCCTTGGCCCGCTGCGACTGCAGCCAGCGCGGATTGGGGGCGAGGATCATGAAGAGCAGGCGGCCTTCGAGGCGCGGCGCCTGTTCCACCACCGCGATGTCCTTCAGGTCCTGCCCGATGCGGCTGAGGATCGCCTGCCCAATCTCGCGGTGCGTGATCTCGCGCCCGCGGAACATCACCGTGCAGCGGGCCTTGTTGCCCTCCTCGAGGAACTCGCGGATGGCCTTGGTCTTGAAGTTGTAGTCGTGCTCTTCGGTCTTGGGCCGGAACTTCACTTCCTTGAGCTTGACGACCGTCTGCTTCTTCTTGGCCTCGTTGGCCTTCTTCTTCGCTTCGTACTTGAACTTGCCGTAGTCCATGATCTTGCAGACCGGCGGCTTGGCCATCGGCGAGACCTCGACCAGGTCGAGGCCATACTCTGCTGCTTTGGCGAGGGCGACTTCGAGGGGTATCACCCCCAACTGCTCTCCCTCTGGACCGATGACTCGAAGCTCACGTGCGCGGATTCGGCGGTTCGTACGTGCGTCGCGGATGGCAGACTCCCTGGTTTGAGGCCTTGCTCTGAAAATGATTCCGGCGGGACCCCGGGCGATTCAAGGGGCACCGCCGGCTTGAACCTACGCTCGTGTAGTGAAAATCCCGCAGCAGCCCGCGCATGGTAGCGAGTGTAAGCCTCGTGTCAAGGGCAGCGGACGCGCGTGCGTGCCACCGGATGTGCGCCGCTACACTGCTGTAGAAGGAGCCATGCTTTGTCTCCTCCTCGCCCTTCTCGCCGCCCCGCCAGAAGACATGGCGGCGCGCGTGAGCCGACCGGTTGCTCTTCGCGTCCCCGGAATGGACAAAGTCCGAGTCCAGCGCGATCTCGTTTACGATCCCGGCAGCGGTCTGCGTCTGGACGCCTACACGCCTCCGCGGTCCCGGCGCCATCCGGTCGTCGTCCTGTTGCACGGCGGCGTGCCCGACGACGTGCCTGTTCGTCCCTCGAGTGCCGCTGAACGACGCTTCGCCGTTCAATAGGGTGCCGCGGCTATGGACGTGCGACCTGCGTCGAGTGACTCCGGCATTAGGGGCACTGGAAATTCGTGCAGCTCGTCCTGCAGAAGAGTCCGTCGGAACAGCAATCGACCAGGCCATCAGCGCACTTCGGTGGCGGCGGAGGAGGAGGGGGCGGCGGAGGGTCACAGCGGTTCGAGACATTGCAGGTCGACCCATCGACGGCGCACTGGCCGCACCAGATGTAGCCGCCGCATCCGTCGTCGATCGAGCCGCATACGGCACCCACCGCCGCGCACGTCCTCGGAATGCAGGCGCTGCAATCATCCGGACAAGAGTTGATCTTCGCGCCCGACGAGTTCCGCGCCGGCTGACATACGGCGGCATGAGCTCCCATCAAGAGCGGCCAGTCCGGCGCGACTCCGGGGATCGCGGAGTCGTCCGCGAAATTCCGACGGACGGACAAAGACAGCGTGCCGCCGCCGGCGTGTGACAAGGACACCGTCCAATCGCTGGGAAGATCGCGGTCGGCGCTGCCAACGAAGTAACCATACGGTTGTTGGTTCGCAATATAGGCTGCAAAGTTCGAATCGCCGGCCCACCCGTTCGCGGAGTCCTGCCGCGTCAGGTTGTAGTCTGGATGGACGGCGCCGACGCACAGGGGAAGAGCAGGTTCGTAGTCAGGAACCTTGAACGTCGCCTGGAGTCCGTCGAAAGCAGTGTGCGTGGCAAAGGGATAAGGCGCGTGCGACATGGCCTTGATGTGGACAGTACTGGTCTTTGGCACATCCTGCTGGTGCAACCATGTCATCGCCACCGCAGGGTGCAGTTCCGTCCTGTAGCCGTAATCAAAGCCATAGGCCACAGCGGTATGTCCGCAGTCAAAGACGGGTACCCCGCGGACCGCGGCCTGGTCCCCGCGCGTGGGAAAATCGGCCCGCCACCCATCATTGTTCACGACCGTTGGTGGAAGAGGCTTGGGCTCACCGGTGCTCCGGTCGACGACGAAGAAGTCGCTCGGTTCGCGCGTGCGCAACATGATCGGGCCAGTCAGGCTCGAGGTCCAATATGTCGCGGGTCCCTGACGGGGATACAGGTACATCCACTCAGCCTCGATCCCCAAAACCGGAATCGACCCGTCCTCGGGAGCCATCTTGTTGGCCCATCCGAGGAGGGATCCGTCGATGTAACCGTCCGGTCGAAGCGGGATGATATGCACGTTGAAGTCGCGGTCACGATGGTGCGGCGTCCAGTCGTCGTGCGCGACTCTTGTATAGGCGCATACGTTCGACGCCGAGCCAGGCTGCAGCGAGGTTCCCTGGGGGACGGTACACGACAGACCGTCGCGCACGCAGCCAGCCTCATCGGTCCAGCCGCCTCCGGAAACGATTCCAGCGGCGGTGCCCAGGTAGTACGGGAAGTTCGAGTACACGTAGTGGAAGTGGTCGTCCGTCGGCGGGATGCTGAAGTTTTGCAGCGCAGTGGTGACTGCGTCGTCGAATTTATACGGGCAATAGGTGATGCCCGGCGTGTTGAACATGATCCCTGGATTCACATAGCTGAGATTGAGCTTCGGTGGCGACGTCGGGCACGGAAAGACGAAAACGCCCGAGTTTCCGATCAGGTCGTTCGAGCCCCCGATCGGCGAAATGCCGTGCACGTAGATCTTCTTGTTTCTGAGCTGGTAGTTGAGCGCCGCGCTAATCGGAATGTCGAAGCGGAGGGCCGTCGCTCCGTCGAGCTTGCAGGCTGAGGCGACGTCGGGCTCGCTCGCGAGATTGGCGGTGGCCGCCGTCACGAAGGTGCCGGAACCCGCGGGTCCGCCCGCATAGAGGTGAACGTTGATCGAACCGGCCACTCCGTGGGCGCATGCCCAACCGGGGATGTGCTGCGCGTCGGATGCGGTGGGAAAGATCCCGTCGATGTTGCCGACGACGGCGCCATCGGGAAACTTGAAGGCGCCCGAATTGGACAGCAGGTCATTTGTGGTTCCAACCGGCGAGATCCCGTGCACGTAGATCGGCGCCGACTTGAACTGGCTGACCATCGACGGCGTGATGGGAATGTCGAACCGGTATGCACCACCGCTGACGTAACAAGCCTGCGCGACGGCTGGTTCGCTCGCGACGCTCGCGGTAGCCGCGGTGACGAACGTGCCGGACCCGGCCGGTCCTCCTGCGTAGACGTGAACGTCGATCGATCGCGCGACGTACTTTGCGCATGCCCAACCCACGATCCGTGGCTGCCCGGCGCGTGACGGAGCCCCGTCGATATAGCCGGTGATCTTGCCATACGCGATCATGCATGAACCGTCGCCGTCGCAGATTCCGGCGCCACCGTTGCACGATGTCCCATAGGCCAGCGGCAACAGATCCCAGCCGCCGGTATCGGACGAGCAGATCGCCTTGTTGCACTCCGGAACGTACGGCGCTGGTCCGCAACGACCCAGTGCCATCGCACGCATCGGAACGCCCGCTGCAAGTACGCAGGCGGTCAGGAACAGACTTCGAGTCGACAAGTGGTTGGCAACGCCCCGAGCCATCGGACTTCCCTCCTCCGGACTCTGCTGCGGCCGGGCCCGACGCGACGTGGTCTGCTGGAACTCCCCCTCAACAGCGCGCGGATGGTGGCATACGCGAAGAACGCGCACAAATACGGAGCTCTTTATTCAATGATTGCGGGAGGATCCGTTAATACGGAGCCGCGGCTTCCGCTGACAACTTCGCAGCGAACGCGTCCAGCGGTTGAAAGCCGAGGTCGGCGTCCTTGCCTTCGCCGTGCTTGCGTGGCGAGACGCCCTTTCCCTCCACTTCCTTGTCGCCGATCACCAGCGTGTACGGCACCTTCATGAGCTGGGCGTCGCGGATCTTCGCGCCGAGCTTCTCGGACGACTCGTCCAGCTCGACCCGCAGCCCCCGCAGCTGGAGCTGTGCGTAGACCGCGCGCGCCCAGTCCATGTGGCGGTCGGCCACGGTGATGATCCGCGCCTGCATCGGCGCCAGCCAGACCGGGAAGTTCCCGGCGAAATGCTCGATGAGGATGCCGATGAACCGCTCGAAGCTACCGTAGATGGCGCGGTGGATCACCACCGGCCGATGCTCCTTGTTGTCGTCGCCCACGTAGCCGAGCTCGAAGCGGTCGGGAGCGTTGTAGTCGAGCTGGATGGTCCCGAGCTGCCACTCGCGGCCGATGCTGTCCTTGACGTGGAAGTCGAGCTTGGGGCCATAGAACGCGCCATCGCCCGGATTCTCCACCCAATCGATGCCCGTCTGCTGGACGGCCGCGCGCAAGCTCGCCTCGGCGCGGTCCCACAAGTCATCCGCTCCGATCCGCTGCGGCGGACGGGTCCCGAACTTGGCGCGGAACGGCAGCCCGAGCGCGTCGTAGACCTTCTTGATCAGCTCGGTGAGCCGCTTCACCTCGTCGACGATTTGCGACTCCGTCAGGATCACGTGCGCGTCGTCCTGCTGGAACTGGCGCACGCGCGTCAGTCCCGAGAGCACGCCCGTCGCTTCGTTCCGGTGCAGCACGTCCTGCGTGTGGTAGCGGATCGGCAGCTCGCGATAGCTGTGCTTCTTCATCTGGTAGAACAGGTAGTGCGAAGGGCAGTTCATCGGCTTGAGCGAAAAGCTCGCCCGCTCGTCGATGTTCTCTTCCTTCGACTCCGGGTCGAGCACGAGGAACATGTTCTCCCGGTACTTGCCCCAATGGCCACTGCGCTCCCAGAGCGTCTTGTTGAACATCAGCGGCGTCTTGATCTCCTGGTAGCCGTTGCGCAGGCACAGGCCGCGCATCGCGTCGCTCAGCGCCTGGAAGAGCAGCGTCCCGCGGTGGGTCCAGAAGACCGCGCCCGGGGCCGCCGGATGGAAAGCGAAGAGATCCAGCTCGCGCCCCAGCTTGCGATGGTCGCGCTTGCGCGCCTCTTCCTGCTGTTTCAGCCAGGCGTCGAGATCCTTCTTGTCGAAGAACGCCGTCCCGTAGATCCGCTGGAGCTGCGGGTTGCGATGATCTCCGCGCCAGTATGCGCCGGCGACGTTGAGCAGCTTGATCACGCCGATCTTCCCCGTCGACGGTGCGTGGGGCCCGAGGCAGAAGTCCACCCAGTCGCCGTGCGAATAGAGGGTCAGCGTCTTCGCGCCCTTGCTGAAGATGTCCTCGACGATCTCCTTCTTGAACGTCTCGCCGAGCCTGTCGAAGAGCTGCAGGGCTTCTTCGCGCGAGACTTCCTTGCGCACGAAGGGAAGGTCCTTGCGGATCTCCTCGTTGGCCGCCTTCTCGATCTTCTCCAGATCCTCCGGCGTGAACGGCTCCTTGCGGAAGAAGTCGTAATAGAAGCCCTCTTCCGTGTGCGGGCCGATGGTCACCTGCGTGCCGGGGAAGAGCCGCTGGACGACGCTCGCCACCACGTGCGCCGCGTCGTGACGGATGAGGTCGAGCCCCTCCTTCTGCTTGCTGGTGATCACCGTCAGCTTGCCGCCGCGGTCCAGCGGACGGGAGAGATCGAGCTCCTGGTCGTCGAGCTTCGCGAACAGCGCCGCTTTGGCCAGGCCCGCGCCGATCTGCGTCTTCACGAACTCGAAGACGGTGGTGCCTGCGGGCACCTGCTTGCTAGAGCCGTCGGGCAGCGTGATCTGGACTACGTCGGGCATGCGCCCCTCTATAACGCGAAAGGCCCGACCGCAGCCGGGCCCTTCATCTGGTGCTGGTGCGTCCTGCTGGAATCGAACCAGCGACCCCCACCGTGTCAAGGTGGTGTTCTACCGCTGAACTAAGGACGCGAGCCGGGCTGTGGCGTGTAGCAGCGGCGCTCGGACGGGTCAAGCAGTTCGCAAGCTACGCCGGCTGCGGCGGACGCCGCATCAGGTCGATGAAGATCGCCAGGTACTGGGCCCAGGAGATCACCATGCACTGCGCGGCGATCATCGCCAGGGCGATCAGCAGCGGGCCCGGATCGACTTCGCGCGCCCCCTGGACCAGCGCGAAGATGCTGGCGGCGGCGAGGAACGCGGTCCCGTACTTGCCGAAGCGCGTCGGCCGGATCGCATAGGTCCGTCCGCTCCGGGTCAGGATGCCGATCGCGCTCAGGATGCAGAGCTCGCGGAAGACGAGCAGCCCGAGCAGCCACCGGGGCAGCCGCTGCGACCAGCAGAGAAGGACGAGCGCGGAGAGACCGAGGAGCTTGTCGGCAATGGGGTCGAGGATCGCGCCCAGGGCGGTGAACTGCTTGAGCAGCCGGGCGGCGATCCCGTCGAGCCAGTCGGTGACCATGGCGCCGATGAACACCGCCAGCGCGGCGCCGAGCCGGCCGTAGACGAACAGCACGACGAACACGGGGACGGCGACGATGCGCAGGCCGGTGAGGAAATTGGGGACGTTCACTTCGTCGCGGCGTCGCGCTGCTGGTTCCAGCGCGCGAAGGCGTCGTCCTTGTCCACGTCAGCCGGGAACTCCTCTGGCTCGCCCGGGGTCCCGTCGGCGGCGATGAAGATCTGCATTTGCTTGCCCACCAGCTTCTCCCATTGCTCGCGCGTCACCTCCTGCGGCCCCGCCACTTCGCGGCGTTCACCTCCGGGAGATCCCGCTTGCGCCGCGCCCTTTCCCACCGCGACGGAGCCGTCGTAGACGCGCACCAGCACGCTCTTGTCGTCGTTGGCATCGACCCGGAAGGTGGTCCCGCGCACACCCGCTACGGCGTTCTCCGTCTCGACCTCGAACTTCTGTTCTCCCTGGAGCACGGAGGTGACCTTCGCCCAGAGCTTGCCAAAGAACAACCTCGCGGTCAGCCTGCGCCGCGCCGCACCAACGGCGAAGTGCGCTTCCGCGAGCTGGAGCTTCGCTTTGCCGCCGAGCCTCAGCACGGAATTGTCGCTGAAACGGATCTCCAGGCGCGCCTTCTCTTGCGTCTCGATGGTGTCGCCCTGCCCAACTGCCATCCCCAGGCGGAGCTCGCCCCGGGGACCGCTTCCGCGCGATCTCTGCGCCCTGCCTTCGAGCGCGGAGACCTGCGCAGTCTTCGGCGCCGCCCCCGCCGCGAGCACGCCGATGAGGCTTGCGACGGCCGCAAGGCTCATCCGCCGGCCTTCACGGTCCGAGCTCGAGATCCACGGTATTCGCCGTCAGGCCGAGCACGCGCACGGAGAACTTGCCCAGCTTCTTCGTCTCCACCTCCTGCGCGAATTCCTCGGCCGTGCCCAGCATCGTGACGTCGAGCTCCTGCGTCCCGGCTGCGAAGCTTCGCTGCGAGACGTTGCGCACGCCGCGGACGCGCTGCGAAAGCGCCGCGCGGAAGTCCGATGCGGTCCGGAACGAGGGCACCTTGCGCACGGTCACGTGCAGGTCGTTCCCGGACGACACGTCCTTGACGAAGCGGGCGGCGATCTTCTTCGTCATGTCCTGCGCGAACGCGCGCGACGCCTTCTTGATGGCCTCCTTCCCACAGGAGAGATCATCGAGCTGGGCGGCATTCTGCGTGGTTTCCGCAGTGGAAAGGATATCCCCGTTGTCGGTGTTCACGGCGCGTCCGGAGATCGTCGCCGAGCAGGATCGCCAGCCGGGGCCGAGGTCGGCCACCTCTCCGCGCGCGATCGCCACCGCCTGTCCGAACAGGATCACCTCGGCGCCGGTGAGCGACTTCAGCTTGCGCGCCTGCGCGGCGGTGATCTCCGTCGCAATGCCGCCCACCTGGACGGTCTTCTCCGCCGCGATCTCGGGATCGATGAGCTGTGCGAAGCCGCCGTTCTTCAGCGCGTCGAGGACCGTCGTCTCCGCGATGCGGAGATCGGTGGAGACGAGCGCGCGCTCGCCGCGCATCCACACCGCCCGCGGCGCCACCATGCCGATGTTCTGTTCGGCGATCAGCACCATGGTGCGCGGCATGCCCTTGCGGGCCATCAACAGGCCCATCGCCTCGAGGTCCTTGTCCAGCTCCGCGGTGCCGATGAAGGCACGGACGGCGACCTGGACGACGGCGCCATCCATGGATTCCTTGACGATCTCGTAACGACGCACGAACCCCTGCGCATGCGTGAGGACCCGATCCATCCGGATCTGGAAATCCTTCGTCTCCGTCGTGGAAGAGACGCGCGTGCCCGCCGCCATTTCCACCGCGCGGCGGAGGGCGTCGTCGGTCGCTTTCTGGCGCGCCGCCGGACGATCGCCGTCGAGGACGGCCGCTTCGCCTTGCGCCACCTGTACGATCGCATCTCCCTGCACCTGCGCAGCCGGGACCGTGCCTCCCGACGCCGCCAGCGGCGCCACTCCAGCCGGGACGCGGATGGCGCCTGCCAGCTCCGGCGGCAGCTCGTCGAGCGGCACTTCGATGTCGAGAGAGACTCCACCGTCGGAGTAGTAGTGCGTCTTGATCGGCTTGACCCCCTTGAGCGTCCCGTCTACCCGGGTCATCAGCGTCGCGTCATTCTGGAGCATGCCCGCGACAGTCCCGCCGGATTGCACTTCCAAGCCCTTCAGCGACTCGAGCGCATTGCGATAGGCGTCGAGCTTCGCCGCCCGCTCCGCACCGAGCCGCGCCACTGCAACAGAGGGCGCGTTCAGGTCGGGGGCGCCCTGGCCGTGTCCGAGGAGCACGCGGCGGTTCCAGTCGATTTCCCCTTTGGTCTGGGCGAGCGTCGGGGCCGCGGCGAGCACGGCAACGAGAGCGAATCGGCGGAGCACGGCAACCCTCCCGGTCAGGCGTGCGAGTATCCCAAAGAGATCCGGAGGCAGCCAGATCTCGGTCAGCGGGTCGCCTTGCGCTTCCGCTCGACCAGCGCTTCCACGGTCTGGCCGATCCGTTGGGTGAGAATGAGCATCTCGCCCATGTCGGTTGGCGCCTGCTTCTTGTGACCGTTGTCGAGATACAGCATGTGCGACACGCGGCCCCGGTGGAGGATGGGGAAGATCAGCGCGCTGAGCGGGACCTTCTTGCCGAGCGTGGCGAGGAAGCGGATGTTCGCGGGCGTCTTCTGCAGCGGACCCATGTAGTGGCTGCGCGTCTTCACCACCAGCGAGAAGGCCGACTCCGCGGCGAGCGGCATCGCCACCTGGTGCGCGTTCTCCGTGCCTTCGCCGAGACCATCCCATCCCAGCGCGACGCCGCCTTGCACCTGAAGGAGCAGCGCCCGGGCGGCCTTGCTCCGCGAGGCGCGCAGGACGATATGCGCGATCGAATCCCGGTCCGACACCCCCGCGAGAGCCTGGAGCGCCTGCTTGAAGTCGAGCGGGCTTTCCTCACGTGCCGGCGGCGGCGGCGGTTCCGGGACGTCGTCCCAGGCTACTGACGGCAGCGGCGCCTCCTCTGGTTCGACGGCGGCGGCAGCGAGCTGCATGGGCTCGGTGACGATCGCGTCCGCAGGAAGCTCCGCGAGGATGGCATCCTCCGGCAGCGACTCCAGCTTCTCCTCCTCCGGTTGCGGCTCCGGAGGCTGGATGTGCGGGAGCACCGGCGCCCTCGAGGACTGTCCACGATGCGAGTACCAGGAGGCGGCGGGCTCCCTCGCCGCGGGCGCCGTGATCGGCGGCGCAGGCTGCGGCGGCGTACCCGCCGGCTGCACCATCCGGTTGTAGATCTCGTTGAAGGCGCCCTCGTCGATCAGCTCCGGCGTCGTGTCCGCCAGCTTCTCCACTTCCTTCGCCTTCCGCTTCAGCCGGCGGCCTTCCTCGGGCACGACGCCGAAGTCGAGCGCGCGCATCTGCCGGATCGCCTGGTAGTGCATGCGCAGGAGCTGGAAGACGCGAAACTCGGGGGCGATCACGGGCACGCACGTGCGACCCGTCTTGTAGGAGAGCTGGTCGAGCTCGCTCACCTTGATCTCGCAGCAGAGCAGCTTCAGCCGACGCTTTTCCACCTTCCAGGGGACGATTTCATGCCGGTCGGCGACGTGCTTCGGGATCGAGCTGACGAGCGACGGATCGACCTGCAGCTCGCCCCACGCCACTTCGGCGCCGAGTTGCTTGCCCAGCGCGCGTGCGAGCTGTACTTCTTCCACCAGCCTCAGCTCGAGGAGATTGGTCCCCAGGCGGCCGCCATAGAGCACCTGCCAATCCAGCGCTTCCTCGAGCCCTTCTGGGGTGAGGTGGCCCTCGCGGATGAGCACCTCGCCGATCTTCGCCATCTGCCCACGCAGGCTAGCACGGACATGGCGCCTGCCCGCAAAGCGAACGTCCCCGGGCAGAAATCCCCGACTCCCGGCGTTGCAAGGGTCATGAGACGCACGCTCGCCATCCTCGCCGGCCAGGCCCGCGCCCATCCGGTGCACCAGCGCGCGGTGATGCAACGTGGCGATCGCGCCGGCCTGCCCACCGCAGGAGTGACCGGCGCTGGTGCGGGGACGGTCAAGGAAGGGATCGCGGTGCGAGGATGAAGGAGCGCCAGATGATCACCCAGGACGATTGGCGGCTTCAGGGTCAGGATTGGCTGCGCGAGGAGCTGCTCCGGTACGCGGCATATCGGCCGCCGCGTCCCGGCTCCGAGCACGACCACTGCGAGTTCTGCTGGGTCCCCTTCCGCACACGCGAGCTCCCGGGCACCGCGCGCGAGGGCTACGTGACCCAGGACCGCCGCTGGATCTGCGAGACCTGCTACGAAGACTTCAAGTTGATGTTCGACTGGGTGATCGAGACGTAGTCAGCCGACGCGCGCGAGCGAGAGCCGCCCGCGCCAGCGGTGCATCAGGTCTCGCACCGCCGCGTTCTCGGGGCTGCGCAGCTCGGGATCCTCCTCGACCAGCGCGAACGCCTCCTCCCGCGCCTCCTGCACGATGACCTGATCGCGCGCCAGCTCGGCGACGGCAAAGTCGGGCATGCCGCTCTGCCGTGTCCCGAGGATGTCGCCCTGGCCACGCAGCTCGAGGTCCTCTTCCGCGATGCGGAAGCCATCCGTCGTCTCTTCCATCACCTGCAGCCGTCTCCGGGCCTCCGGACCCCACTCCGCTCCCGAAGTGCCCGTGAGCAGCAGGCAATACGACTTCGCGGCTCCCCGTCCAACCCGGCCGCGGAGCTGGTGCAACTGCGAGAGGCCGAACCGCTCCGCGTGCTCGACCAGCATCACAGTGGCGTTGGGCACATCGACGCCGACCTCGATCACGGTGGTGGCCACCAGGATGCGCGTCTCGCCATGCCGGAACCGCTCCATCTCCTCATTGCGCTCGGCCGCGCTCTGGCGCCCGTGGACAAGACCGATGGTGACGTCGGGGAAGACGTCCAGCGCGAGGTGATCGCGCTCCTTGATCGCCGACTTGACGTCGACGAGCTTCTCGCTGTCTTCGACGAGCGGCAGGACGACATAAGCCTGCCTGCCTGCGCGCAGCTCCCGCCGGATCACGTCGTACGCCTTCTCGCGCACGGCGTCGCGGTACACCTTGGTCGCGATGGGGGTGCGCCCGGGCGGAAGCTCGTCGAGAACGCTGGTGTCGAGATCGCCGTACACGGTCAGGGCCAGCGTTCGCGGAATGGGGGTAGCCGTCATCACCAGCACATCGGGCCGATGGCCCTTCGACATGAGCTGCGCGCGGGTCATGACCCCGAAGCGGTGCTGCTCGTCGATGATCGCGAGGCCCAGCCTGTGAAAGGCAGTGGCCTCTTCCGCGAGCGCGTGCGTGCCCACGACGATCTGCGCCGTCCCCGAGCGAAGCAGCCGCGCGGCATGGTCACGCTCCCTCTGCGACAGGCTGCCGCTCACCAGCTCGACGTGGACCTGGGCGCCTCGCAGGAGCATCCGCAGCGACCGCGCGTGCTGCTCGGCGAGGATCTCGGTCGGGGCCATCAGAGCGGCCTGATACCCGTCCTCGACGGCGATGCGCGCCGCGCAGAGGGCGACCGCCGTCTTGCCGCTGCCCACGTCCCCCTGGAGCAGCCGGTTCATCGGCTCCGGCTTGCGCATGTCGTCGGCAAGGGCAATGACCGCGCGCTGCTGGGCGCCGGTCAGCGGCCAGGGCAGCGCGGACACGATGCGGTCGACGGCCTCTGGAAGCGCCCGGAACGAGATTCCCGGCTCGACCTTCACGCCGCGCCGCCGGAGCGCCAGCCCCAACTGGACGAGGAACAGCTCCTCGAACGCCAGCCTCCGACGCGGCTGGCCCCCGGGAACGCCGCGGGCCAGCTCTTCGGCAAATTTCTCGGGAAAGTGGGCCTCGCGCAACGCTTCCGGCAGCGTGAGCAGCCGCCGGCGCTTGCGCACCGGTTCCGGGAGCAGGTCCTCGACGAAGCGGACGTACTCGTCGACGGCCCGCTTCTCGATGCGCCGGAACGTCCGGGGCGGGATGCCTTCGACGTCGCTGTAGACCGGAACCACGCGCCCGAAGGAATCGTCGTCACGGGGGCCCGACGGCTCACCGGACGGACCGAGGAGCTCGACGTCCGGGTGGTGCATCACCTTGCCGCCACCGCGATATCCCTGCCGCACCTCACCGGAGACCATCGCCTGCGCCTGGAGCGGAAAGCGCTGCAGGAAGCTGGGCCGGTAATGGAACCAGATGCAGACCAACGTTCCACCTGCCTGGTCGCGGATCAGCACTTCCAGCCGCCGCCGGCGGCCGCTCGCCTCCTGCGCCTTGACAATCTTCCCGGCGATCACCGACCGCTCGCCGACGGGCGCCTGCGCAACCGTGCGCGGAGTCCGCCGATCCTCGTAGCGGCGCGGCAGGTTGAGGAGCAGGTCTCCCGTGGTCCGCAGGCCCTTGGCCTCGAGCTTTTCCGCGATGGCGGGGCCCACGCCGCGGAGCTGGATGACGGGGGTGGAGAGCGGATCCGCGGGGGTCTTCGGCGCCGCGGCAGCTTCTTTGGACATGGGCGCGAGCCTGCCACCCGCCCCTGACATCCCCTGCGCCAGGGCCGCGATCTCGAGCGGGACGGGCAGCAGCGCGCCCAGCTCCCGCACCAGGGCGGCGATCGCCTTCCGCCGCTCCTCCTCCCCCGCGGCATCGAATCCGCGGACGCTGGCCGCGAGCCGGTCGAGGGGGCCGGCCGAAGCGGCGGTCGCGTAGGCGCGCGCCTGTTCCACGACCCGCGCCACCAGGTCCTCGAGCCCGTTCAACCGGGAAACCCCGGCGCGGGTGGCGAAGCGCAACGGCTGAAGGAGCGGCGACAGCGCAAGCGAGAGCGCGGGGTCGCCCTGGCTCACGGTCACTCCTCTTCGTCGACCGCGTACTCGGCGAACAGCACTTCGAGGACCTCATACTCCCGCTCGCCCCCCGGAGTCCGGATGGTCACCGTGTCGCCCACCTCGCGCCCGATCAGGCCGCGGGCGATGGGGCTCGTGATGCTGATGCGGCCCTTCTTCAGATCGGCTTCCGTCTCTCCCACGATGGTGTACTGCGCGCTCTGCCCGGACTCGGCTCCCTCGAGCTTCACCGTGGCCCCGAACACGACCCGATCGCCGGAGAGGCGCGAGACGTCGATGATCTCCGCGCGCGCCAGCCGGTCCTCCAGCATCTGGATCCGCCCTTCGACGTGCGACTGCCTTTCCTTGGCGGCGTGGTACTCGGCGTTCTCGCTCAGGTCGCCGTGATCTCGCGCGACGGCGATCTCCTGGACGATGCGAGGGCGCTCGACGGCCTTGAGGCGCTTGATCTCGCGCTTGATGGCGTCGGCGCCGGCTTTGGTCATCGGGATGTTGTCGCCTGCCATCGGGGCTGCCCTGTGCGAATGAAACGAAATGCGGCCGAGCCCCTCGCGAGGGTCCGGCCGCGACAGCGAATCATCGCCGCCCCGGCGGGGTCCGTCAAGCGAAAGTAGGTGAAGGTAGTCGTCGAGGTCGCTGGCAACGTCGCGTGCGATTTCGCTTGCGCGGCGCGGCAAACTGCATAATTATGCGTTCGCATGCAGACCGTACCCGTGGGGATCATCGGTGCGTCGGGATACAGCGGCCTCGAGCTGAGCCGCATCCTCGCGCTGCATCACCCTCATGTGGAGATCAAGCTGCTGGGCAGCGACAAATGGGCTGGCGAAAGTGCCGCGCGGCGCGCCGGCCTCCCTGGAGCGGCCGGGAAGCTGAAGTATGCGCCGCAGGACCGCAGCGCCGAGCTGGCGCGCGAGTGCGCCGCCGTGTTCCTCGCGACTCCGGCCGAAGCTTCGCTGCAGCTCGCGCCGGCGCTCCTCGATGCGGCCGTCCGGGTCATCGACCTCTCGGGCGCGTTCCGGCTGCGCGATGTAGCGTTCTATCCGAAATTCTACGGCTTCGCGCACCCCCGTCCCGATCTCCTGGCCAAGGCGTTTTACGGTCTTCCCGAGCTCCACCGGACGCCGAAAGGCGCGGCGCTGGTCGCGAACCCTGGCTGCTACCCCACCGCCGCCGCTCTCGCCCTCGCGCCGTTGATCGAGGCGGGCGCGCTCGATGGGAGTCAGCTGATCGTCGACGCCGCTTCCGGCGTCACCGGCGCGGGCCGCAGGGCGGCGGAGGACTATTCCTTCGCCGAGATCGACGGCGACTTCCGGGCGTACAAGGTGCTGCGCCATCAGCACCAGCCGGAGATTGCCCAGATGCTCGGCAGGTCCCTGACGTTCACGCCCCATCTCCTTCCCACCAGGCGCGGGATCCTGGCCACGTGCTACGCGAGGCTCGCTGCCGATCGTGTCGCTTCCGACCTCACTGGCGCATACGCGCATAAATATGCAGGAGCGCCGTTCGTCGAAGTCCTCGAGTCGCCGGATGCGGTGACGCTCAAGGGCGTGACGGGCACCAACAAGTGCCAGGTCGCGGTCGCGGCCGAGGGCGACGTGGTGGTGGCGATCTCCGCCATCGACAACCTGGTGAAGGGCGCCGCGGGCCAGGCCGTGCAGAACCTGAATCTCATGATGGGCTGGCCGGAGACGGCCGGCCTCGACACCTTGCGGGGGTTCCATCCTTGAAGCTAGCGAAGGGGTTTCTCTGGGCCGGCATCCAGGCCGGCATCAAGCCGAACCGCAAGGACCTGGCGCTCGTGTACAGCGAGATGCCCTGCTCCGCCGCGGGCTGCTTCACGCAGAACCTCGCCAAGGCGGCGCCGGTCCTCGACGCCGAGAAGCGCCTGCCTGCCGAGCAACTCCGCGCCGTGGTGATCAACAGCGGCAATGCCAACGCGCTCACCGGACCGGAGGGGCTCGAGGACGTCAAGACGGTCTGTGAAGCCGCCGCAAGGCAGCTGCGGATACCTGCCAGCGCGGTGCTGACCGCGTCGACGGGAGTCATCGGGGTGCGGCTGCCGGCGCACAAGATCGTCGCCGCGATGCCGGCGCTCTCCGCCTCGCTCAAGCCCGACGCCATGGCGGCAGCGGAAGCGATCATGACGACCGACACCCGGGTCAAGCTCGCGAGCCGGACAGTCGCCATCGGCGGCAAGGACGTGACGCTGACCTGCATCAGCAAGGGGTCGGGAATGATCGCTCCCTCGCTGGCCACCATGATCGCGGTGGTCGCGACCGACTGCGCGATCACGCCGCACGCGCTCGCCGAAGCCCTGCAGCAAGCGATGCGCCGCAGCTTCAACGCGCTGACGGTGGACGGCGACATGTCCACCAACGACTGCGTGTTCGCCCTTGCCAACGGCGCCGCCGGCAACGCGCCCATCGCCGACCCCGGGCCCTCGCTCGACGCCTTCTCCGCCGCCCTCGACGACGTCTGCCGGCAGATGGCCAAGGAGATCGCGGCGGACGGCGAGGGAGCCACCAAGCTGCTCGACATCACGGTCGAGGGCGCACCCCGGGAGGAGATCGCGCTCGACCTGGCGAAGGCGTGCGCCGGCTCGAGCCTGGTGAAGGCCGCCATCTTCGGCGCCGATCCGAACTGGGGCCGCGTGCTCGCCTCCATCGGCGCCCGAGCCGGGACCGCCGGATACGCCATCGAGCCGGCGGAAGCCCGCGTCACCGTCCAGGACGTCGCCGTCTACGACCGGGCGCCCCTCGCCTACGACGCGAGCGTGCTGAAGGCGCGCATGCGCGAGCCCGAGGTGCGGGTGCTGGTCGATCTGCGCCGTGGTGAAGAGAAGGCCCAGGCCTGGGGCTGCGACCTCTCCTACGACTACGTGAAGATCAACGCCGACTACACTTCGCTGATCGTCACCACGCCGGACGGCGGCGTCGCCAAGGACGACCGCCTTTCCAACTACAGCCCCACCTTCAAGGTGAAGCTGCTCGTCGACGCCCTCGGATACATCCAGAAGTTCTCCGGCACCCGTTGCGTGATCAAGTACGGCGGCGCGGCGATGGTGAAGGACTCGCTGAAGCGCATGTTCTGCGACGACATCCGCCTGCTGCGGTCCGTCGGGCTGCGGCCGGTCGTGGTCCACGGCGGCGGCCCGGAGATCACGCGCACGCTGGAGAAGCTGGGCGGGAAGGCGGAGTTCGTCGACGGACAGCGCGTCACCAACGCTTCCGACGTGAAGGTGGTCGAGATGGTGCTGACCGGTTCGGTGAACACCGAGCTGGTGACGCTGCTCAACGGCAACGGAAGCGCTCTGGCGGTGGGAGTCTCGGGCAAGGACGGCGGACTCATCCGCGCGCGCAAGCTGGTGCAGGAGGGACGCGACCTCGGGCAGGTAGGCGAAGTCACGCAGGTGAACCGCGACTTTTTGGAGATGCTCCTGCAGCAGGGGTACGTGCCGGTGATCTCGCCGGTCGGCCTCGGCGCCGACGGCCAGAGCTACAATATCAACGCCGACAACGTCGCCGCCGAGGTGGCGGTGGCCATCGGCGCCCAGAAGCTCATCTACCTCTCCGACGTGCCCGGCATCCTGAAGGCCGGAGAGCTGATCGGGCAGCTGACCGCCGCCGATCTGGAGACGCTGATCGACGACGGGACCATCGTCGGCGGAATGAAGGCGAAGGCGAAGAGCATCCTCAAGGTGCTCTCCGCAGGCGTGCACAGCGTGCACCTGCTCGACGGGCGCGTGCCGCACTCGATCATCGGCGAGCTCTTCACCGACAACGGCGTCGGCTCCTGGATTCGAGCATGAGACTCGTCCGCGAAAGGACCGGAAAGCACGACCGGCACGAGGAGATCCGGCGCCTGTTGCGCGCCCGGCGCATCTCCACCCAGCAGGAGCTGGCCGAGCTGCTCGTCGCGCAAGGCATCGAGGCGACGCAGGCCACTCTCTCTCGCGATCTGGCAGAGCTGGGCGTGCTCCGCGTCTCGCGGCCCGAAGGCGCGGTGTACGAGCTCGAGGTGGTGAACGCGACCGCCACCCCGCAGCTGGCCGAGCTCGGCGAGACCGTCCTCTCCCTGCGGGAGAACGACGTTCTCGTCGTGCTGCGGACGCGGCCCGGAATGGCCTCGGCCGTGGCGCTGGCCATCGACAACGCTCGCATGCCGGAGTGCCTCGGCACGCTGGCAGGCGACGACACCATCTTCGCCACACCCGCGCGCGGCGTCGCCACACGGCGGCTCGCGCAGCAGATCCGCAGTCTCTTCGGAAGGGAGATTCCGTGACCAGGCAGAAAGTCGTACTCGCATACTCCGGCGGTCTCGACACCAGCGTGCTCGTTCGCATCCTCACCGACGAGTACGGATACGACGTCATCGCCTGCCACGCGGACGTCGGCGAGTCGAAGGACCACGAGAAGCTGAAGGCCAAGGCGCGCCAGGCGGGCGCGGTCGCGGCGGAGATCGTCGATGCGAAGGAGGAGTTCGCGACGCGGTTCTGCTTCCCCGCGCTGCAGGCCAACGCGCTCTACCAGGGCGTCTATCCACTCAGCGCCGCCCTCAGCCGCCCGCTCATCGCCAAGCACCTGGTCGCGGCGGCTCGCAAGCATGGGGCGACGGCGGTGGCGCACGGAGCGACGGGCAAAGGCAACGATCAGGTCCGCTTCGATCTGGCGGTGAAGGGCATGGCGCCGGATCTGAAGATCCTCGCCCCCCAGCGGGAGCGCAACATCACGCGCGACGCCGCGATGGAGTATGCGGCCAGGCACGGCATCGAGGTCCCCACGTCCAGGAAGTCGCCGTTCTCCATCGACGAGAACCTCTGGGGCCGGTCCATCGAAGGCGGGGTTCTCGAAGATCCGGCGCAGGAACCCCCGGAAGCTGCTTTTGCCTGGACGCGCAGCATCGAGGCTGCACCGAGCACGCCCGCCCATCTCAAGATCGGCTTCCAGCGCGGGCTCCCGGTGACGGTCAACGGCGAAAAGCTGAAGCCTGCGGCGTTGATCGCGAAGGTCGGAGAGATCGCCGGACTCCACGGCGTGGGCCGGATCGATCTGATGGAAGATCGCGTCGTCGGCATCAAGAGCCGCGAGACCTACGAGTGCCCCGCGTCGGTGGCGCTGATCGCCGCACACCAGGAGATCGAGCGGTTTACGGTGATGGGCGACGCGCTCCGCGTGAAAGCGCAGCTCGACCAGCGGTTCGCGCAGCTCACCTACGAGGGCTTCTGGTTCAGCCCGCTTCGGATCGCGCTGGAGGCGTTCAACGACTCCTTGGCGCAGACGGTGGATGGCGAGGTGACCCTGAAGCTCTACAAGGGCTCGCTGCGGGTGGTCGGGCGCACCTCGCCGCACGGCTTGTACAACCACGCGCTCTCTACCTACGGCGTCGAAGATCGCTTCGACCACCGGGCGGCGGAGGGATTCATCCACCTCCTCGGCCTGCAGCTGCAGGAATTTGCCCGGCAGCACGGCGGAAGCGAAACGTGACCGTCGTCGGTTCCGGCGCCGCCTCGGGGGGAGCGCAGCTCCTGCCCGAGGTGCTGGCGTTCTCCAGCTCGCTGCCGCTCGACCGGCAGCTCCTGCGCGAGGACGTGATCGGGTCGATGGCGCACCTGATCATGCTCTCGCGCACGGGGATCGTTCCCCGCGAGGCGGCGTCCGCCATCCGCGCGGAGCTCACCCGCATCCTGGAGACCGGGCCGGAGCTGCCCGAAGAGGAAGACGTGCACATGGCGGTCGAGACGTTGCTGGCGCGGGCCCTCGGGGAAACGGCCGGCATGCTGCATACGGGCCGGTCGCGCAATGATCAGGTGGCGCTCGACCTGAGATTGCACGTGCGCGAGCAGGCGGCCCTGGCCCTGGAGGAGCTTGCCCTCCTGCTCCGCGATCTGGCCGAGCGTGCCGCGCGCGAACGCGACACCTTGCTGCCCGGGTACACGCATCGCCAGCGCGCGCAGCCGGTGAGCGCGGCGTACTACCTGTGCGGGTGGGGCGCGATGTTCGCCCGGGATCTCGATCTGCTTCGCGCTGCCTCCTCGCCCGAGATGCCGCTCGGGGTCGGCGCCCTGGCCGGGACTTCGCTTCCCATCGATCGCGAGATCGTGCGCCAGTTGCTGCGCTTCGAGCGGCTGACGGCGAACGGCCTCGACACCGTTGGCGACCGCGACTTCGCCCTCGACTTCGCTTACGCGGCCGCGCGCGCGCTGCTGCACGCGAGCCGCGTGGCCACGGACGTGATCGACTTCTGCACCGCCGAATTCGGCTACTTGCACCTCGACGACGAGATCGCCATGGGCTCGTCGATGATGCCGCAGAAGCGGAACCCGGACCTGTTCGAGCTCATCCGCGGGAAGTGCGGCCGCGCCGTCGGAAACCTCAACGCTCTGCTCGTGACCGTGAAAGGGCTTCCTGGCGGGTACAATCGCGACCTGCAGGAGGATCGCCAGCCGCTCCTGGACACAGGGCCGCTCCTCGTCTCCGTCTTGCGGATGCTGCGGCTGGGCCTCGGCCGCGTCCGATTCGACCCGGGACGGGCGCGGAGCGCGCTGGAGGATGGCGCGACTGCCGCGACCGACGTCGCGGAGGCGCTCGCCCAGAGCGGAGTGCCGTTCCGCACCGCGTACAAGCTGACCGGGGCGCTGGTGCGGCGGTGCATGGATCAAGGCGTGCCGTTGAGGCGCGCGCCGCTCGAGCTGGCGCGGCAGATCGATCCGCGCTTCACGGCCGAGGTCCTCCGCGCGGCCGACGCAGCGTCCGCAGTGGCGCGGAAGAAGAACGCGGGCGGGACTGGACCGGTCTCGATCGAGGCGCAGATCGCGTCCCTGCGCAGGATCGCCCAGAGCGCTGCATCGGCCGGACAGGCGATTCCGCGGCTGATGCAGCTCCGGGCCGAGCTCGAGGAGGCATCGCTGTGAAGCGTGATTTCTTGCAGCTAGCGGACCTCTCGGCGGAGGAATACCGCACCTTGTTCAGGCGCGCCCGGGAGCTGAAGGCGAAGCGGCGCGGCGGCGAGGCGGTGCGAACGCTCGAGAGCCGCTCCCTGCTGCTCCTCTTCGAGAAAGCGTCCACGCGCACCCGGATTTCGTTCGAGGCCGCCATCGGCCAGCTCGGAGGTACCGCGATCACGCTTCCGACGGCGGAGAGCCAGATCGCGCGCGGAGAAACGATGGAGGACACCGCTCGCGTCGCCTCCCGCTACGTCGACGCGATCATCTTCCGTACCCACGGCGACGACCGCCTGCGCGCCTTTGCGCGCGCCGCGACGGTCCCGGTGATCAACGGCCTTTCCGACGGGGGCCACCCGGTGCAAGTCCTCGCCGACCTGTTCACGGTGGAGGAGAAGCTCGGCGCGGTCGCCGGCAAGACGTTGGCGTTCGTCGGCGACTGCGGCTCGAACATGGCGCTCTCCTTCTGCGAGGCGGCGCCGATCTTCGGATACCAGCTCCGGCTGGCGGCCCCCAAGGGCTACCGCCCCCCGGCGGCTGCGCTGCGGGGCGCGACGGTGACCAGCGATCCCGACGAGGCCGTCGCGGGCGCCCAGGTCGTGATCACCGACGTCTTCGTCAGCATGGGCCAGGAGAAGGAGGCGGCAGCGCGAATGAAGGCGCTCGCCGGGTATCAAGTGAACGCCGCGCTGCTCGCGAAAGCCGACCCGAAGGCCGTCGTGCTCCACTGCCTCCCGGCGCACCGCGACGCGGAGATCTCCGCGGACGTCCTCGATGGGCCGCAGTCCGCCATCTTCGACGAGGCGGAGAACCGCCTCCACGTGCAAAAGGCGCTCCTCGAGCACCTCATCCTGCGCGGCTGACCCAAGTGTTCCGAAGTGAACTCGCTCCCGGATCGGACGCAATGCGTCAGACGCGTACTGGCGCGAAATGACGTTCGTTTTCTACCGACCCTGATTCAGCCGGCTGAACCAGAAGTGTTGGAAAGTCAACTCGCCCCGGGGCGAGTTCTTCGCCGCAATGCCGCGCCTTCCCGGACATCCGGGGTCTGGGACGATCTAATCCAAGGCGAGCTTCATGCCCTCGTGCGTGGCGCGGAAGCCCAGGCGCTCGTAGAAGCGGTGCGCGTCCTTGCGGGACTTGTTGCTCGTCAGCTGCATGCGGCTGCATCCCCGACGGCGGGCTTCGTCGATTGCCCAGCGCATCATCGCCGCGCCATGGCCGCGGCCACGTTCGGACGCATCGACGCGAACGGCCTCGATCTGCGCAACCAGTCCCCCGCGCCTCATCAGGTGCCGGATGAACGTCAGCATGAAGGTGCCGACGATGCGGTCGTCCACCTCGGCGACGTAGATCCCGTTCCAATCGGCATGTTGCATCTCCGCGAAGGCGTCCGCGTAACAGCGCGCTTGGGGGTCCGCCTCGTTCGAGGGGGTTGCGCGGTCGTCGAACAACATCCGCAAGATCTCCGGCAGATCCTGAGCCGTCGCGCGTCGGATGTGCATGACGCACGAGTGTAGCCGTGCGCAGCGCGGCGGTCAGTGGGCCGCTTTGGCCTTCACGCCCCCATGGTCGTCACAGGCGCCTTTGTCCTTCTGCTGCCCCTGCGTCTGGATGCTGCCATCGTTGCAGTGGACGCGGGCCCTGGAGCGCTTTTTCGCTGGGCTCCGCTTGGCGTGGGGAGCTCCGAATGCGGAGTAGGGGCTCTCGTGCGCGGGACGATCCTCTGCCCTCTGCGTAGGCGGAACCGACTCCTTGGCGGGCGAAGGCTTGGACGGTCCCTCGGGAGCCGCGACGAGGAGCGCGAGCGCTGCTAACCAGGAGAGGCTTTCCATGCGACGAAGGTAAGAATCCACGTCCGCCCGCAGGAGTGTCGCCCGAAAGGCGAGCGGTCTCTTGCTCGCAGAGATGGTACGAAACAGCGATGCGATTGCACCTCCTGATCTTTCCGGCGCTCGTTGCTTGCGGCGGCGGTTTCGAGGCGTTCACGTGGTCTTCCAAGGCGCCGCTGCCGATACCCCGGACCGATCTCGCCCTGGCGAGCCTGGGGGGAAATCTCTACGCCATCGGTGGTTACTCGGGTTCCACCCTCGCGCGCCTCGACCAATACGCACCGGACGCGAATACGTGGACGCAGAAGGCGAGCCTCTTGTCGGCGAGGCGCGAGTTCGCTGCCGGCGTAATGAACGACAAGATCTACGTCGCCTGCGGCATGGCCTGGACGGACCCGAACGCCGTCACCTACGTGATGACGACCGAAGAGTACGATCCCGTGGCAGATCGCTGGAGCGCGCGCGCGCAATGCCCCATGCCGCAGGCTTTCAACAGCGTCTATGGCAATGTGCACATCGCCGGGGCGGCAGTGAACGGTCGGCTCTACGCCCTCGTCTACAACACCAACATCAATGGCGCGGCGGCGATGTACGAGTTTGATCCGCTGGCGAACGCGTGGACGACGAAGTCGCCACCGCCCTTCAGCTATGCGACCTATGCCGCTACGGAGCTCGGAGGGCAACTGTAACTTGCAGCCAGCGGGAACCTGGGCGGAGGCGGCCCGCCGGCGACGAACTTCGCCAGATACGATCCCGCCACCGACACGTGGGTGATTCGCGCATCGCTCTTCGGAATCTGGGGTTCGGCGCTGGCGTCGGCGAACGGCAAGGTCTACGCCCTGGGCGGCGTCGGTGCGACGCGTTCCGGAGCCGGGGCGGCGAGTGCAAACGTGAACGAGTACGATCCAGTCACGGACAAATGGACGGCAGCAGGGCGGTTCGGGAGCGCCAGACAATCGGCCGGCGCCTCTCTTCTCGGTCACGACCTCTATGTCGCAGGAGGAGCCGTGCCGGCGAGCGGTTACGGACTGCAGCCTGTTGCGAACCTCGAGATTGGCGTTCCGCGCCCGAAGTAGCGCTGGTTACGCCGCCGAGTGGTACTCCTGCAGCGACTTCACAGTGAGCGGCCCCTGCGTCAGCGCCTCGATGGCCGCGACCGCCGCCCGGCAACTGGTCAGCGCGGTGAAGTATGGGATCCCGTGCATGAGCGTCTGGCGGCGGATGCTGTAGCTGTCCTCGATGGCCTTCTTTCCGCTCGTGGTGTTGAAGACGAGCGCGATCTCGCCGTCGATCAGCTTGTCCACGATGTGCGGCCGTCCTTCGGCGACCTTGAAGACCTTCTCGCAGGGCACGCCGTGCGCACGGAAGAACTCCGCTGTCCCCACGGTCGCCACGATCTCGAAGCCCAACTTCACCAGCCGGGCTCCCAGCTCCACCACGCCGGCCTTGTCCTCGTCGCGCACGGAGATGAAGACGCGGCCGCCGAGAGGCAGAGCGTTTCCCGCGGCGATCTGCGCCTTCGCGAAAGCGCGCGGGAACGAATCGTCGACGCCCATCACTTCGCCGGTGGAGCGCATCTCTGGACCGAGGATGGTGTCCGCCTTGGAGAAGCGGTGGAAGGGAAACACCGCTTCCTTGACGCTGAGATGGCGCGGGACCGCGGTGCCGCGGATGCCCTGCTCCGAAAGCGACTTCCCCACCGTGCAGAGCGCCGCGATCTTCGCCCACGGCACGCCGGTGGCCTTGCCCACGAACGGCACCGTGCGCGAGGCGCGCGGATTTCCTTCCAGGACGTGAATCCGGCCGCCTTGGACCGCGAACTGCACGTTCATGCATCCGACCACGCGGAGGTGCCGGGCCAAGGCGAGGGTCTGCCGCGCGATGTCCGCGACGATCTCCTTCGCCAGCGAGAACGGAGGCAGCGCGCAGGCCGAGTCGCCCGAATGGATGCCGGCCTCCTCGATGTGCTCCATCACTCCGGCGACGACGTATTCCTTGCCTTCGCCCACGCAGTCGACGTCGACTTCGGTGGCGTCCTTGAGGAAGCGGTCGATGAGGATCGGCCGCTCTTCGGACGCCTGCACCGCCTCGGTCGAGTACTGCACGAGGCCGGCGTCGTCGTAGACGACCTCCATCGCGCGTCCGCCGAGCACGAAGCTGGGCCGCACCATCACCGGATAGCCGATGCGGCGGGCCGTGGCGAGCGCCTCGTCGGGGCTCCTGGCGATGCCGTGATCGGGCTGGCGCAGCTTCAAATCCTCGACGACCTTCGACCACAGCTCGCGGTCCTCGGCAGCGTCGATGGCGTCGACGCTGGTGCCGAGGATCCGGATACCCGCCTTCTCCAGCCCGCGGGCGAGCTTGAGCGGCGTCTGGCCACCGAACTGCACGATGGCGCCGATGGGCTTCTCCCGCCGCGCCACCGCCAGCACGTCCTCGAGCGTCAGGGGCTCGAAGTACAACCGGTCGGAGGTGTCGTAGTCGGTCGACACCGTCTCGGGATTGCAGTTGACCATCAGGGTTTCGTAACCGGCGGCCCTGAGCGCAAAGGAGGCCTGCACGCAGCAGTAATCGAACTCGATGCCCTGGCCGATGCGGTTCGGTCCCGATCCGAGGATCAGCACCTTCTTGCGGTCGTCGGGGCGGACTTCGTCCTCGTCCTCGTAGCTGGAGTAGAGGTACGGGGTGTTCGCCTCGAATTCCGCGGCGCAGGTGTCGACGCGCTTGAAGACGGGGTGGAGATTCATCGCCTCGCGCTGCGTGGCGATGTCGGCCTCCGTGCGTCCGGTGAGGCGCCCGATGCGCTTGTCCGAGAAGCCGAGCCGCTTCCAGCGGACGAGGTCGGGGACGTGTGCGCCAGCGCGGAGACCCTTGGCGGAGTCGGCGATCTGCCCTTCCGCGTCGACGAGCAACTGGACCTCGCGAATGAACCAGGGGTCGATGGCCGACAGCGCGTAGAGCTCCTGGGCGGCAATGCCGGCGCGGCAGGCCTCCGCCAGCCAGAAGAGGCGGCGCGGCGTCGGCGTCTTCACTTCCTTGCGGATTTGCTCCAGCTCCTCGGCGGAGTACTGCGCGCGGGCGCCGTCGCGGCGGAGCGGAGAGTCGAGCCCGTCGGTCCGATTCTCCATGGAGCGCAGCGCCTTCTGCAGCGCGATGGCGAAGGTGCGCCCGATGGACATCACCTCGCCGACCGACTTCATGCTGGTGGTGAGCGTCTGGTCCGCGTGCGGGAACTTCTCGAAGTTGAAGCGGGGAATCTTCACCACGCAGTAGTCGATGGCGGGCTCGAAGCTCGAGGGCGTCGTCTTGGTGATGTCGTTGGTGATCTCGTCGAGGGTGTACCCGACGGCGAGCTTCGCGGCGATCTTCGCGATGGGAAATCCCGTCGCCTTGGAGGCCAGCGCCGAGGACCGGCTGACTCGCGGGTTCATCTCGATCACCACGATGCGCCCCGTGTCCGGATGGACGCCGAACTGGATGTTCGACCCGCCGGTCTCGACGCCGATGGCGCGGATCACCTGGCGCGCCATGTCGCGCATCGCCTGGTACTCGACGTCGGAGAGGGTCTGCGCGGGCGCCACCGTGATGGAGTCGCCGGTATGCACCCCCATCGGGTCCACGTTTTCGATGCTGCAGATGATGACGACGTTGTCCGCCTTGTCGCGCATCACCTCCAGCTCGAACTCCTTCCAGCCCAGGACTGATTCCTCGATCAGCACCTCGTGCGTCGGGCTGTACCCCAAGGCCCGCGCGCCCAGCTCCTCCAGCTCCTCGCGGTTGTAGGCGATGCCCCCGCCCAGGCCGCCGAGCGTGAAGCTGGGCCGCAGGATGAGCGGGAACCCAAGCTCCAGACCGATGCGCATCACGTCGTCCAGCGAGTGCCCGACGCCGGACCTCGGCACGTCGATGCCGATGGCGGTCATGCAGTCCTTGAAGCGTTGGCGGTCTTCCGCCTTCTCGATCGCATCGAGCTGTGCCCCGATGAGCTGGCAGCCGTACCTGGCCAGGATCCCCTGTTTCGCCAGCTGCACCGCCAGGTTCAGCGCCGTCTGGCCGCCCATGGTGGGGAGGACGGCGTCGGGGCGTTCGACAGCGATGATCCGCTCCGCCGCTTCCACGGTGATGGGTTCGATGTAGGTGCGATCGGCCCACTCCGCGTCCGTCATGATCGTCGCGGGATTGGAGTTCAGGAGGATGGTGCGGTACCCCTCTTCCCGCAGCGCCTTCAGCGCCTGCACGCCCGAGTAATCGAACTCGCAGGCCTGCCCGATGACGATGGGACCAGAGCCGAGGAGGAGAATGGACTTGAGGTCTTTTCTTCGGGGCATCTGGGGAGGCGGATGTAACACGGAGAGCAGGTGGTGACCACGGCGGAACTGGAGGCGCTGGCGAGGAACGATCGCTACCTCCACGAGTTCGTGGAGGCGTTCCGCCTCTGCCCCTACGCGAAGTCTTGCCGGGAGAGCGGCAAGCTCCACAGGCGCGTCCTCCGGAGTCGCGACGAAGCGCTCCCGGCCATCCGGGAGATCGAAGCGTTGCCGGAGCAGGACGTGGAGGTCGCCCTGCTCATCCTTCCCTCCGAGCCGGCGTCCGGCGAGCCTTCGGCCCGCGACTTCGCCGCGTTCTGCGCCGGGCTCCGCGAGCGGATGTTCGCCGCACACGGCGGCGACGCGCCGTTCTACTGCGTCGCTTTCCATCCCGATCTTCCCCGGGACCTGCTCGACGCCAACCGGGCCGTACACTTCATCCGCCGGAGCCCGGATCCGACCCTCCAGCTCGTACGGGCGTCCGTTCTCCGGGCGGTCCGGGGCGAGAGCGGCGGAGGCTCACGCTACGTGGACACCAGCAAGCTGTCGCTGGAGGAGGCGATGGCCTTGGCGAGCCCGCTCAGTCTCGCCGAGCGGATCGCGCAGACGAATTTCGCCACTCTCCAGCGCGAAGGCGCCGGTCGGCTGGAGGCGCTGCTCTCGTCGTTCCGACGCCGCTGAGCGCGCCGTTACTGTACCGTCTGCGCGGTATTCACCCACAGCGGCATGCTGTGCGGATCGTTCTCGCGGATCTTGAAGATGGTGTAGGAGTCCACCTGGCGCGCGATCCCCGTTCGCGGCTCGAACACGGTCCAGAACTCGTCGCGCGTGTTCGCGGGCTTGAACCAGATCATCTGAGCGTCGGAAGCCAGCTCCGGGCGCAGCACGGCGCCGTGCTTGAGCAACGCGTCGTTCCCGGGCTCGAACCCGACCGGCCTCCAGAGGAAGACGCGTTCACCGTCGGCGTAGTGGACCGCCAGCGCGCCGCAGGCCTCGTCTCCGGGCGCAAAGCACTCGATGGAGGCCATGCGCTTGCCGGCGCACGCGATCAGGTTTGGATCCGCGGCCCAGCAGGAGCGCAAGTTGTCCCGCGCATGCGTCAGCCGGTTGGCGGCGCAGGCCGTCATCAGGAGGAGCGGCAAGAACCGGTTCACGGATGCACCTCCGAGAGCCGCCGCGACACCCGGCCGGCCCATTCGGGCTCAATTTCGCTGCAAGCGACCCGGCGTTGCAAGCGAAGCGCCGCCGCCGGAATGCTCCCGCTTCCCGCGAACGGGTCGAGCACGAGGTCGCCGGGCCGGGACCATTGCCGCACGAGCGGCTCCAGCACGGAAAACGGCTTGTGATTCGGATGATTTCCCCACTTGGCCGCCTCGCCTTCGTCGTCGTAGGCCGCCGCCACGCACCAGGCGCGCTGGACGTCCTGCGGCCGAAGCTCGGAAAGCGGCTCCTTGAGGAAGACCAGCGCCGTCTCGTAAACGCGCAGGAGCAGCTCGTTGCCGTCGCGCTCCGAGGTTCTCTTCGCCCAGAGGAACTCACCCGCCTCGCGATATCCGAGCTCGCGCGCCGCCGAGCGGATGGGCTCCTTGCCGAGGAAATTCGTCCAGACGACGAGCGGTCCGTCGACGTGCGCCGCGGCGGCCGGAAGCCACTCGGCGGTGAAGCGGCGATAGGCGCGGACGTCCTCGAATCGCACGACGGGATCGCGATCGATCTTCACGCCCCTGCGCTTCTCGCGCAGGTCGCCGCCCTTGCGCCGCCGCGTCAACAGGCAATAGGGCGGATCGGTGAGCAGCAGCGCCGCGCGCTCCCCCTGCAGGACGCGTCGGTACGTCTCCTCGAGCCGGGCATCCGCCGCCAGGCATCTCACGGCCGGACGCGAGTCTCGTACCGCGTCATGCCGCGAAATGTAGCTGACGTCCGCCCCGCTTGCAGCCGTGATAGGTTCGTGCCAGAGGAGAGCAGCGAACTGCCCCGCCAGGAGACCCATCCATGGCTTTCGTGGTTGCCGAGCCGTGCATCGCCTGCAAGTACACCGACTGCGTTGCCGTCTGTCCCGTGGATTGCTTCTACGAAGGCGCCAACTTCCTCGTGATCCATCCCGACGAATGCATCGACTGCGGCGCCTGTGAGCCGGTGTGCCCGACGAAGGCGATCTTCCCGGAGGACGATCTTCCGGACAAGTGGAAGGAATTCACGGCCCTCAACGCCGAGCTCTCGACGAAGTGGCCGAACATCAACAAGCAGAAGGAGCCGCTCCCCACGGCCGAGGAGTACAAGGAGAAGGAGGGCAAGCGCAGCATGCTCTCCATGGATGGCTTCGCGGGATAGCGGGTGAGCGACCTCGCCCCCGGGCTCCTGATCGCGGTGCCGCAGCTCGACGATCCGAATTTCGCCCGCTCCGTCGTGCTTCTCATCGAGCACAACGAATCGGGCGCCATGGGCATCGTCTTCAACCGCCCGAGCGACATCGGCCTCCAGGACATCGGCAAGGAGCACGGGATGGAGGTGCACGAGTCCGCGGGGAACGCCTTCATCGGCGGACCGGTGCAACGGGAACGCGGCTTCCTCGTCCACCGCCGATCGGAGGTGGCCGATTCGGTGCATCTGCAAGACGACGTCTACCTGTCGGTGTCTACCGACGCGCTACGCACGCTGCTCGCCGGCGACCCCGCCGCGTACCGGCTCTGCCTCGGGTACGCCGGGTGGGGACCGGGACAGCTCGAGCGCGAGATGGTCTCCGGCGGCTGGCTGAATTCCGGCATCTCTTCCAAGCGCATCTTCGACACGCCGGTGGAGAAGATCTGGGAAGCGGTGATCCGCGACCTCGGGATCGATCCGGCCTTCCTCGTGCAGGGCGGAGGCAAGCAATGAACCGACTGGCGCTGGTGGCCGCGCTCCTCGCCGTCGCCTGCGGCGGCGGCAAGGCGGCGCGGCCGGACGGCGCTTCCGACCAGGCGCCGTCCTGGCTGTCCGAGGGGACGGGTGCGATCCGCGGCGAAGGCGGCCGCAGGCTCCAGGGTGTCGGGGTCGCGAGCGGCGTGAGCGATCCCAAGGCGCGCCGGCGGCAGGCGGACGGAGCGGCGCGCGAGCAGCTTCAGTCCGCCGTCGATGCGCTGGCGCGTGCGCTGGCGAAAGCCGGCGAGTCGCCGCAGGATGGCGAAGCGGTGCGCGCCATCGCGCGGAAGGCCGCGGTGCAGGAGGGCGCCATCCGCGACCACTGGGTCACCCCGGATGGAGACGAGCGCGCGCTCAGCGTCATCGAATTCGACGCATTCAAGCGGGCGCTGCAGTCGGTCGACGGCGACGAGCGGGTCCGCCGCGAGATGTTCTCCAATCTCGATCGGGCGTTCGATCAGGTAGCTGCCGCGAGCCGATGACGGCTTCGGGTCATGCCGCGCCAAGGGCCTTTCGGTACGTCTCCGCGTCCCATTTCGAGAAGCAGCAGAAGACGATGCGCAGCGCGGGATCCGTTTGCTCGAAGGTACGCGCTTCGCGGATGGCGATCTGCGTGGCCTGCTCCAGCGGGTACCCGTAGGCCCCGGTAGAGATCGCCGGGAACGCGATGCTCCGCAGCGAGTGCTGCTTCGCCAGGCGCAGCGCATTCCGGTAGCACGAGGCCAGCGCTTCCGGTTCGCCGCGGCTGCCGCCTTGCCAGACGGGACCGACGCAGTGGATGACGTGGCGCGCTTTCAGGCGATGGCCGCGCGTCATTTTCGCCTCGCCGGTGCGAGCGCCGCCCAGGGTCCGGCATTCCGCGAGCAGCTCCGGGCCCGCGCGGCGGTGGATGGCGCCGTCCACGCCGCCGCCGCCGAGCAGCGACTCGTTCGCGGCGTTGACGATGGCATCGACGTCGAGGAGCGTGATGTCCCCTTCGGTCACTTCGATCATGCTCTCCTCCCGCTCTGGCCATAGGCCAGGGCGCCGCCGATCAAATGCGCGAGCCGCAGAGCCTCCGGCACGTTGCCGGTATCCGTCAGGCGCTGCAGGGCCTCCGCCGTCTCTCGCGGGTCGGCGCCGTGCACCTGGTACACGAAGGGCCCGTGCACGTGAATGGGACCCGCGCGCCGCAGCAGGGCGAGGCGGGCCTGCGGGCGGGACAGGCGTCGGGCCGCGCGCTCCATTGCCGGAAGGTCAGGCAGCTTCCGCATGACGGCGATGCACGGCCGCTGCAAGGCGTGCGCGAGGCGCGGCAGATCGACGACGTTGAATCCGCCCAGCGCAATTCCGTCGAGCAGCACGAGGTGGATCTGCGGCAGGAATTTGCCCTCGAGCAAGAGCGCTTCCAGCGCGGACGTCGCGCGCCAGCCGTCGCGGCGGACGGTGCCGTAGACCATCCCCTCGAACCGCGTCCCGGCGCAGACGGCGCCGACCACTCCGACCGTAGCTTTCCGCCGGTGGCGCCAGGGGACGTCGTCGAATCCGATCACCCGCAGGGTGCGCCCTGCCCGCGGAAGTGCCATGTTCCTCCTCTACATGAGCGAAGAGCTGGAGAAGAAGCCTGAGCTCCCGGTCCTCGCGCGGCTGGTGGTGGAGATCCGTTCCGACGGCCGGCACACCATCGCCCGCGGGATGGCCCAGGACGCCACCGGCGAGCGCGTCCAGGTCGAGGCCGAAGGGAGCACGCCGCTCCAGCTTGCGCTCGCCCTGATGAAGGCGCTGCGGGAAGTTCCCTCTCTCGCGCGCAGCTTCACGAAGGGGCTGCTACCCGGACGCCGCAAGTAGCTGGGCGGTGAGCGCGGAGATGTCGCTCGCCGGGTTCGTGCAGGGGTGGCCATCGGTCCACAATGCCTGCGCGTCCGCGCGGCGGAGCACGAGCTGCAGCGACGACCGCGTTCCGTACCCGATGTTGTCGGCATGCACGCAGGCGCTCTCCAGCGGCTCCCCGGCGTGGACGGTCATCGGCGGCCGCCAGGCGTCCACGCCCGGCTCGAGGCGGGCGAAGGCCTCCAGCACCGATCGCTCGCGCGCGCCTTCGCCGGCGCCGAAGCTGCGCTCGGTGATCACGTGCACCTGTCCCGGCGCCAGCAGAGCGTGCTGGACCGCGTAGCCGTCGCTCCAGCTGACGAACGCATCGCGCAGATCGGCATAGACGAGGTGAAAGCCGTTGTGCCGATCGCCGCGCAGCTCGAGCAAGGCGTCGTGCAGGCCGCGCGCACTGCGCGCCTGCAGCGCCTCCAGCACCAGAAGTCCCCTGCTCTTCCGCGAAGGGTCGATCATCGCCCCGCGCCGGTTGGTGACGCAGACGAACAGGCCGTGCCGGTTGAGGCCCAACCAGCTTCCGTGCGCCAGCTCGTCGCGCGGAGCCAGGATGCCTTTCTCCACCATGGGGCCGCGCGCTGGCCGCGACAGGAGCTCGTTGCGGTTGCCCGAGATCGCGAGCAGCTCCGAGGGCCGTTGGAGGAGGACCAGCGTGCACATGCGCTGCTCTTTATCGTGTAGATTGCGCGCCCGCCATGGCGACTCGCTCCCAACTTCGCAAGCCCTTCCAGAAGGCCCGCACCGTCGATCCCCATCCGATCACCGGCCGCGAGTCGCCGCACGATCTTCTGCAGCATGCGTTCGGCGCCTACGTCGGCCGGCAGGAGCGGACGGCCTACGAGCTGATGCGCCGATCGATCGCGGAGGACTGCAGCATCTTCCTCACCTTGAGCGGCGCGATGACGCCGGCTGGCCTGCACCAGAGTTGCCTGATCCCGCTGATCGAGCGCGGCATCGTCAGCGCGCTTACCACCACCGGCGCGAACCTCTACCACGATGCGCACAGGATCATCGGCCACGCCATCCGGGAGGTGAACCCCAACGCCGGCGATCTGCAGCTCCGCCTCGCCCGCGTGATCCGGATCTACGACCTGGGCTTCTGGGAAGAGGCGCTGCTCGACACCGACAAGCTCTTCTCGGCGCTGATGCAAGGGCCCGACTTCCAGCGGAAGATGACCACGCCCGAGTTCCACGGGCTGCTCGGACGGGACATCGCGAAGATGGAGAAGGCCCTCGGCGTCGAGCAGCCTTCGCTCCTCTCACAGTGCTGGAAGCACGGCGTTCCCATCTTCGTCGGCGCGGTGCAGGACGGATCGATCTTCCTCAACGCGGTGAAGCTGCGGCGCCTGTTCCCCGATACGTTCCGGTTCGAGATCGACATCAACGACGACGTCTACGCCATGGCCGCAGTGCAGCATTGGGCGCGCCACAACGGCTCGAAGCGGCTCGCCATCTGGATCCTGGGCGGCGGCGTGCCCAAGAACTACACGCTGCAGGGGGAGCCGCTGCTGGACCAGATCCTCTTCGTACCGACCACCGGGTTCGACATCGACGTGCAGTTCTGCGTCGACCCGGTCGACAACGGCGCGCTCTCCAGCTGCCCTGCGGGCGAGGGCCATACCTGGGGCAAGGTTTCCGTCGAAGCGGTGGAAGCCGGCTCCGTCTACGTGCACACGGACGTCACCGCCGTGTTTCCCTGGCTCACTCACGCGCTGATGAGCGATGCGAAGATGCGGCGCAAGCCCAAGCGGCTCCTGGATCGGCTCGCGGAGGCGCGCGCATTCCTCGACCGCGACGTGGAAAAGAACCGCCGCGAGCTGCTCAAGACGGTGGTGTATCCCGGTACTCCGACCCGGCACGAACCGGAGAGCACCGTCCGGTGACGGTGACCGCGGTGATCGCGGACGGGTCGGACCTGGTTTCGGTCGCGCTGGAGCAGGCGCGCGCGGCGCTGGGTAAAGCCCGATTGGTCTGGATCGACTCGGACTCGCGCGGCCCCGAGGTGGAGGCCCTGCTCAGGGACCTGGGCGTGCACCCGCTTACCATCGAGGACGTCTTCGAGACGCGGACGGTGCCCAAGGTCGAAGACTTCGGACGCTACCTCTTCATCCTCGCCCATGCTGTGCGCGTCCCGGCCGAAGGGCCTTCACGCCTCCAGGAAACCGAGCTCGACATCGTCGTCGGAGCGAGATGGGTCTTCACCCACCATGAGGCCGCGCTGACGGCGCCCGCCCGCCTTCGCGAAGAGGCGCTGCGGACGCGGCGCGCGCTGGATCCGGTCAAGATCGCGCACGCCTTGCTGGATCGCCTGGTCGACGACGCGCTGCCTGCCATCGACGCCTTCGACGACGAGCTGGAGCAACTGGAGAAGATCTCGCTCGCGCGAATCCCGCGGCGCACCACGGTCCCGCGCGTGCTGGCCTTGCGCTCGGCGCTGCACCGCTTCCGGCGGGCGGCGGTGCACCAGCGCGAGGTGCTGCTCCGCCTGGCGCGCGGCGAGTTCGCTCTGATCCCGGCCGATCAGCTTCCGTTCTTTCGCGACGTCCACGATCACGCGGTCCGTATCGCGGACGAGATCGACGACGCGCGCGAGCTGCTCTCCGGAATCCTCGAGGCGCACCTGTCGATGGTCTCGAATCGACTGAACGAGATCATGAAGGTCCTGACGATGATGGCCTCGGTATTCCTGCCCATCTCGTTCATCGCCGGCGTGTACGGAATGAACTTCGAAGCGATGCCGGAGCTGCGCTCGCCGTGGGGTTATCCCGCCGTTCTTGCGGCGATGGCCCTCACTGTCGCGGGCCTTCTCTGGTGGTTCCGCCGCCGCGGCTGGCTGGAATAGCGGGCTCAGCCGCCCTGCTGCATCTCCGGCGTCCGGCCGCGCTTGGAGAGGAACGGGGTCTGGAAATTGTAGATGGCGTGGATGCTGACATTCCGAAACCGCTCGTGCTGCAGCGCCATCCGCTCCAGCTCCCAGAGCAGCGGGCGCGGATCGACCGCTCCCTTCTTCTTGCGCCGCTTGATCTCGCGCCGGATCTCCGGCTCCACCTCGTGCGGGTGGTACGTGAAGCTGGTCGAGAAGTGATAGGTGCGGTTGACGGGGACCAGGCGCGACTCGAACAGGTCGCCGATGTCGAGGCCGTGCATCTGCCGCCGCTCGGTGACGTCGAAGTCGTCGCCGGTCAAAGTGTCGCGCACCCGCACCTGCCCCTTGGCGGGACGGGAGAAGAAGCCGCGCGTGCCCCGGTATTCGTACAGGCTGAGCCGCGACTGCGCGCAGCCCATCAGCACGTCCTTGTCCTGGCTGGGCAGATCGGCGCCCTTCTCGCGCAAGAAGCGCTCGACGGGGGTCGAGCCGTCCTTCTGGCGGCGGTCGAAGAGGAACCAGTTGAAGAAGGCCTGCATCCGCTGCTCGTAGCAGCGGTCGTCGGCGTGCACCTCGCCGCCGGTCTGCGCGAAGTATTCCTCCCTCGCCCGCACCAGCTCGTCGACTTCGCGGCCGAAGTACTGCAGGAGCATGTCGACCTGGGGCTGGATCATGAACCGCCTTCGATGATCTGCATGAAGCGCCGGAACAGGTATCGGCTGTCGTGCGGACCTGGATTGTCCTCCGGATGGTACTGCACCGCGAACATCCTCAGATCGGGGGCGGCGATGCCCTCGACGGTATTGTCGTACAGGTTGATGTGCGTCACCTGGACCTTGCCTTCCAGCGACTTGTGGTCGACGGCGAAGCCATGGTTCTGCGAGGTGAGGTCGATCTTGTCGCCGATGACGTCGCGAACCGGATGGTTCGCGCCGCGATGGCCGAACTTCAGCTTGTACGTCTTCCCCCCCATCGCAAGCGCGAGGATCTGGTTCCCCAGGCAGATGCCCATCACCGGGACCTTCCCGAGCAATTCGCGCGCCTGCACGTCGGCGCCCACGACCGCGGCCGGGTCGCCCGGCCCGTTCGAGAGGACGACGCCGTCCGGCTTGCGCGCGAGAATCTCGGATGCGGGCGTGCGCGACGGCACGACGGTCACGCCACAGCCGATGTCGACGAGCTGCCTGAGGATTCCTCTTTTCACGCCGTAGTCGACGACGACCACTTCGTGCTTGCGCGCCTGCGGTTCGCGGCCGGCGACGCCCTGCTCCCAGCGGTACGGCGCCTTGGTCGAGACCCTGGTGGCCAGATCCTGGCCTTCCATCCCCGGCGCCTTTCGCGCGCGCTCGATCAGCGCCTTCGCCGACGCGCCGCTGCTGTCGATGATTCCCTGCTGCGCCCCCGTGGTCCGCAGGATGCGGACGAGCCTCCGGGTGTCGACGCCCTCGATGCCGACCAGGGCGTTGCGCTCGAGGAAATGCGGCAGCGACTGCTGCGAGCGCCAGTTCGAGGGTTCCCTGCAGACCCTGCGCGCGATCAGGCCCGCCGCCTGCGCGGTCTCCGCCTGCTCGTCTCCGGAGTGGATGCCGTAGTTGCCCACCTCGCTGACGGTGAACGTCACGAGCTGTCCGGCGTAGGAAGGATCGGTGAGGATCTCCTGATAGCCGGTATGGCTGGTGTTGAAGACGACTTCGCCGACCGTTTCCCCCTCCGCCCCGACCGCCGTGCCTTCGAATACCTCGCCGCACGCCAGCGCCAGCATCGCCTTCTTCGGACCGCTCACTTCCCCTCCTCATGCACCAGCTTGCCAGCCACGAAGGTTTTCACGACCTTTCCCCGAAGCGTCCAGCCCGCGAACGGACTGTTTCGCGATCTCGAATAGAAACGTTGCGGGTCCACTTTCCATTCACGCTCCGCGTCGATGACGGCCACGTCCGCGGATGCGCCCGCGCCGAGCGTTCCATACGGCAGGCCGAAGCAGCGGGCCGGTCCCACGGTGAGCCGCTCCACGGCGCGAGGCAGGGGCAGCTCGCCCGAGCGCACGAGCGCGAGCGTCAACGCGAGCGATGTCTCGAGTCCGATGATTCCGTTCGCCGCGTGGATGAATTCCACCTGCTTGTCGAGGGCCCCGTGGGGAGCATGGTCGGTGGCGATGGCTTCGATGGTGCCGTCGTTCAATGCCGCGACCACGGCCGCCCGATCGCTTTCCGCCCGCAGCGGGGGGCTCATCTTCGCGTGCGTATCGTACGGGTCTGCCGCGGGCTGGTCGCCCGAAGCCGCCATGCCGGCGACGGCCTCGTCGGTGAGCGTGAAGTGGTGCGGCGTCGCCTCCGCGGTGATGCGGACGCCGCGCGCTTTCGCCTCGCGGATGGCGCGCACGCTCCCCGCCGCGCTGACGTGAGCGACGTGGAGCCGCGCTCCGCAGGTCTCCGCCAGGAGGATGTCACGCTGGACCATCGCGACCTCCGCCGCGGCCGGGACGCCAGGCAGACCCAGCCGGGTGGCCACCGGGCCCTCGTTCATCGCGCCGCCGGAGCTGAGCGTGAGATCCTCCGCGTGGATCATCACCGGCAGATCGAGGTCCCGGGCGTATTCGAGCGCGCGCCGCATGACGCCGGCCGACATCACCGGCCGCCCGTCGTCCGTCACGCAGACGCAGCCCGCCTCTTTCAGCTCCGCCATGTCCGCGAGCTGCTCGCCCAGCGAGCCACGCGTGATGGCGCCTGCCGGAACCACCCGCGCAAACCCGGCCTCGCGCCCGCGCGCCGCCACGAATCGCGCCAGGGCGGCGCTGTCGCAGACGGGCTTGGTGTTCGGCATCGCGATCACCGTCGTCACTCCGCCTGCGGCGGCGGCCCGCGCTCCGGTGGCGATCGTCTCCTTTGCCTCCTCGCCGGGCTCGCGCAGGTGCACGTGCAAGTCGACCAGGCCGGGCAGCACCCAGCGGCCGCGGCAGTCGATCACCTGGTGCACGAGCTTTTCAGCGGGCGTGGCGGCGAGCTCGCGCACCTCGCGAATGCGGTCTCCGTCGATCAGCACGGTGCGCGTGCCGTCGATCCGGTTCGCGGGATCGATCACCCGGGCGGAGTCGAGGACGATCACGGGGGAACCTCCGCGCGCAGGCAAAGGGCGAGCGTGGCCATTCGCACCGCCACCCCCGAGTCCACCTGGTCCATCACCAGGCTCCGCGGCGAATCGAGCACGTCGCTCGACAGCTCGACGCCCCGGTTCACCGGACCGGGATGCAGGACCAGCGCCTCTTTCGGGAGCATCTCCAGCGTGCGCGCATTCAGCCCCCAGGTCCGCGCGTAATCGCGCGCGCCGGGAAGCCTGGCGTCGGCGATCCGCTCGTTCTGGATCCGCAGCGCCATCACCGCATCGGCGCCGGTGAGCGCGTCGCGGAGCGATCGCGCCACGGTGCAGCCGAGCTTTTCGATGCCCGCGGGAATCAGCGTGGAAGGTCCGCCGACGCGGACATGGACCCCGAGCTTGCTCAGGCAGTGGATGTTCGAGCGCGCGACGCGGCTGTGCGCGATGTCGCCGACGATCGCCACCGTCCGGCCCTCCAAGGATCCCCAGCGCTCGCGCAGGCTGAGCGCGTCGAGCAGCCCTTGCGTCGGGTGCTCGTGCGCGCCGTCCCCGGCGTTGATGACGCTCGCCCGCACCGCGCGCGCCACGAGCCGCGGCGCTCCGGCCGCGGGATGGCGGACGATCAGGGCGTCGGCGCCGATGGCGTCCAGGTTGCGGACGGTGTCCTCCAGCGACTCGCCCTTGGCGACGCTGGAAGCGTCCTTCTGGAAGCTGAGCACGTCCGCTCCCAGCGCCTTCGCCGCGACCTCGAACGAGCTGCGCGTGCGCGTGCTGTTCTCGAAGAACAGCGTGACGACGTTCCTGCCGCGCAAGAGCGCGCGCCGGTCGGCGGCGGCCTCCCCGGCGCGCGCCCGCGCCCGCTCGCGCTTGAATCTCGCCGCCAGCGAAAGCAACGCGTCGATCTGCGCCCGGGTCAGCGCTTCCAGCTCGAGCAGGTGCCGGGGAAACTCCAGCGCCATCTCAGACCCCATGCAAGAGCCGCCGCGCGAAGTGCGGAGAAAGCCCGGCCTCCAGGATTTTCCGGGCGGTCTTCTCCGCGTTGTACGGTACGCGGTGGAACTCGACCGCCTTGGACCGATCGTCCCAGATGCCGTAGCAGGCGCGTGGATCGTAGTCGCGCGGCTGGCCGCAGCTTCCGATGGAGATCAGGTAGCGGCGCGCGGGATCGATGCGAATCCGCTCCGCCCAGACGTCCTTGACGGGGTTCCCGAGCTGGAACGCGCGCTGCAGGTGCGAGTGGCCGATGAACGTCACCGGGGAGAGCTTCTCCTTCCCTCTCAGCACCAGATCCTCGGCCTGTTCCAGCGCGAACACGTATTCGAACGCTTGCGGGTCCCGGGGCGAGGCGTGCCCATAGGTCACCTCGCCCTCCGCGCGCTGGTAAGGCAGCCCTCGCAGCCACTCCATGTTTTCCTTGGAGAGCTGCAACGCGGTCCAGTCGAGAACTTCGCGCGCGGCGGCGTAGTAGTAGCTGTAGTCCATCCGGCCGGCGACCGCCGCGTCGTGATTGCCGAGGACCGTGAACTCGCACCTGGTGCGGACCAGATCGCAGGCGGCGTTGGGGTCAGCGCCGTAACCGACCGTATCTCCCAGACAAATGAATCGGTCGACCTTCTGCGCCTCCGCCGCCGAGATACACGCCGTCAGCGCCTCCAGGTTGGCGTGGATGTCCGTCAGAATGGCGGTGCGCATCGGCGCCGCCCTGAGTACACAGAAAGCGCGCTGACTTCAAGCGCACCCCATCGCGCGCCCGCGCTCGACGGAAGCGACTGCGGCGCACGAAATCGTCGCGGTGCCGCCGACGATGGTCGCTACGGCGGTGACGTTCCACGCGGAACGTGGCAGAAATCGGAATGCTCCGATTTCGGAGCCCGGGCATCTGTGTTGCTGCGGCGCGCCGGCGATTGCGCGCTGCACGGATCGTTGCTCGCCGGACGAAGGGTCGATTGGCGCGAGGTGGATTGGATGGCAATTCCCGTAGCACAGATGATGACGGTTGCCCGATACGTGCTCAAGCAGCGGCTCGCCAGGCGTGACCGCTACCCGCTGGTGCTGATGCTCGAACCGCTCTTCCGCTGCAATCTTTCGTGCACTGGCTGCGGAAAGATCCAGTACCCGGCCGCGCTCCTGAAGAAGGACCTCTCGGTCGAGGACTGCATCCGCGCTTCCGACGAGTGCGGCGCGCCCGTAGTCAGCATTGCCGGCGGAGAACCTCTCCTCCATCCGCAGATCGCCGGGATCGCGCGCGAGCTCGTCCAACGCGGGCGGTTCGTGTACCTCTGCACGAATGCGCTCCTGCTGGAGCGCAAGCTGGACTCGTTCCAGCCCAGCAAGTACCTCAGCTTCAGCGTCCACATGGACGGGCCGCGCGCGGAGCACGATTTCTCCGTCTGCCGCGAGGGCGGCTATGACGTAGCCGTACAGGCGATTCGAGCAGCCCTGAAGCGAGGCTTTCGGGTGACGACGAATACCACCGTCTTCGACGGGGCCAATCCCGAGAGGATGCGAGGGTTCTTCGACGACATGATGGAGCTCGGCGTCGAGGGAATGATGATCTCGCCGGGATACTCGTACGAGAAGGCGCCGGACCAGCAGCATTTCCTCCGCCGGGAGCGGTCGCACCGGCTGTTCTCGCAGATGCTGGAGGCGCCCAGGCGGAGCTGGCGCTTCAATCAGTCGCCGCTCTTTCTCCGGTTCCTGATGGGAAAGCAGGACTTCGAATGCACACCCTGGGGAAATCCCACGTACAACATCTTCGGCTGGCAGCGGCCCTGCTACCTGCTTCAGGACGGATACGCGAAAACGTTCCGTGAGCTGATGGAAGAAACGGATTGGTCGCGCTACGGGCGCAAGAGCGGCAATCCCCGTTGCCAGGACTGCATGGTGCACTGCGGATTCGAGCCCAGCGCCGTGCGGGCCACCTTCGATTCCCCGCGGGCGATGGGCGCGACCGTCGCTGCCATGGTCACGGGACGGCTATGACGGATGCTCGGCTGGCGGAGCTCGTGGAGCGGGCGTTCGATTATCGGGGATACGTGACGCTCAGGCGCACCGACGGCTCCGAGCTGGTCGGCTTCGTCTACGATCGCAGCGCATCGCATCTCGACCTGTACGACGAAACCGCCACTCGCCGCGTGCGCGTATCCCTCGCGGACGTCGCCGACATCGCCTTCACCGGCGACGACGCCGCACGCAAGGCGCAGGCGCTCTGGGAGCGCCGCAAGGGAACGCTCGAGCCGCGCGAGACTTCCGCGTGGGGCGAGTGGAGGGAATCCGGGCCGGTCCTGCTGCTGGTCGCCCTCGATCGCGAGCTGCGCAGCGTCGCGCGGGCGCTCGGCCTCGTCCGCCGCGGCGACCGCGCACGAGGGCAGTCGGGCGGCAATGAAGTGGTGGGGCTCGCCCTCGGAGTTGGTGGAGGTGCTCGCCGGGCGGTGGTCGACGAGCAGCCCCGCCTGGTCGTGAGCTGCGGCTTCTCGGGCGCACTCGATCCGGCGCTTGCGCCGGGCGATCTGGTGCTGGCGACAGCGGTGCGCGACGAAACCGGCGACGAGCTCGCCGCACCGCCCTTGATCCGCCAGCGGGCAGCAGAGGCGCTGGGCGGCCTGCGCCATTTCGAGGGCGAGCTCGTCTGCACCACCGCAGTCGCAGCCACCGAGGTGGAGAAGCTGGCGCTCGCACGGCCAGGCGCGCTGGCGGTCGACATGGAGAGCTATCCCGTCGCCCGCGCGGCGGCCGCCGCCGGCATTCCCTGGCTCGCGATCCGGGCGATCGTCGACCCCCTCCGGTCGTCCCTCCCAGCCTTCACCCGGGACCCGGCCGGTGGTTACGTCGGGCCGGCGATGAAATACGCGCTCTCGGGACCTCGGGCCGCGGCAGACCTCGTCCGGCTTGCCACCCGCGCCCGCGCCGCCGCTGCCGCGCTGGAGGTTGCGCTGCACCGGCTCCGTCCCATGCTCGGGGCGACGGAGGCACGCGCTTGAGGGCGCTCGTCACCGGCGCGAGCGGGTTCATCGGCAGCGCGGTAGCGCGCGCCCTCCTCCACCGGGGAGCGCAGGTCCGGTTGCTTCTCCGCCCCGGCGCCACGCCGAACCTCCCGGAACGCCGCGACATGGAGATCGTACGCGGAGACCTGCGCGATGCGCAGGGCGTGTCCGCGGCGGTGCGCGGTTGCGACGCCGTCTTCCACGTCGCCGCGCTCTACTCATTCGCCGCGCCGGCAAGCGAGGTCGTCGCCGTCAACGTCGGTGGAACGCGCAACGTCATCGAGGCCGTCCGCGCCGAAGGAGCGCGGCTGGTCTACACCTCCAGCATTGCCACAGTGGGCGCCATGCACGACGGCGTCCTCCCCGACGAGCGCTCGATGCCCAACGGGCCCGCGCCGGGTCCCTACAAGAAGAGCAAGCGCGATGCGGAAGCCCTGGTCCGGGAGGCAGCGGAGCGCGGACTGAACGCCGTGATCGTGAATCCGACGTTTCCGGTGGGCGTCGGCGACGTCAAGCCGACCCCGACCGGCGCGGTGATCCGCGATTTTCTCGAAGGACGCCTGCCGGCGTACGTCGATACGGGCATGAACGTGATCGACGTCGACGACGTCGCCGAAGGAGAGCTGCTGGCGTTCGATCGCGGCGAACGCGGCGAGAGGTACATCCTCGGCCACGCCAATCTGACGATGCGCGAGTTCCTCGAGGAGCTGGCGGCGATCTCCGGCCGCAAGCCACCCCGGATCCGGATGCCGCACCTGGTCGCATTGGGTCTCGCGCATGCGGACGCCTTCGTCACCGGGCGGATCCTCCGCCGCCCGCCGCGCATCCCGCTCGAAGGAGTGCGAACGGCCCGCGAGATCATGTTCGCAAGCTCCGCCCGCGCCGTCCGCGAGCTCGGTTTGCGGCAGACCCCCATCCGCGACGCGCTGGCGAAGGCGGTGCAGTGGTTCGAGGAGCGGAGCCGGCTCCGGCGGCGAGGCGTGTCGTGATCGGGGCCCGGACCCGGATCGAGCGCTCGGGACTCGACCTCGTCATCGAGCGCGCGCAAGGGTGGTTCGAGCGGCAGCAGTACCCGGAAGGGTACTGGTGGGCGGAGCTGGAATCGAACGCGACGATGGATGCCGAGTACCTGCTCCTCACGCATTTTCTCGGCGCCAGGAACGAGGACCTCTGGCGCGGCGTCGCGCAGGACATCCGAAACTACCAGCGCGACGACGGCAGCTGGGCGATGTACCACGGCGCCCCCGGCGACGTTTCCACCAGCATCGAATGCTATTTCGCGCTCAAGCTCGCCGGCGACCGACCCGACGCGCCGCACCTGGTGCGGGCCCGCGCGTTCATCCGCGAGCGCGGCGGCATCGCCCGGGCGCGGACCTTCACCCGCATCTGGCTCGCGCTGTTCGGCCAGTGGAGCTGGGACGACCTGCCGATCATGCCGCCGGAGCTGATGTTGCTGCCCCCGTCCGCGCCGCTGAGCATCTACCGGTTTTCCTCCTGGGCTCGGGGGACCATCGTGCCCCTCCTGCTCCTGATGGACGACCGTCCTGTGCACCCGGTGCCCGATTCGGCGCGCCTCGACGAGCTGCGCGTCGCCGATGCGGCTCCACGCGTTCCGCGCGACGCGATCGATCGGCTGTTCCGCGGCATCGACGGCGCGTTGCGCGCCTACGACCGCCTCCCGTTCCATCCCTTTCGCGAGCGCGCCCGGAAGGCAGCAGAACAGTGGATCCTCGCCCACCAGGAAGCGGACGGCAGCTGGGGCGGAATCCAGCCCCCGTGGGTCTATTCGCTGATGGCGCTGCACGCGCTCGGGCATCCGCTGGACCATCCCGCGCTGAAGAACGGCCTTCTCGGGATGCACGGGCGCTGGATGCTCCGGCACGGCGACGGAAGGCTGCGGGTGCAGGCGTGCCTGTCGCCGGTCTGGGACACCGGTCTCTCGCTGCTCGCGCTCGTCGAGTCGGGCGCGCACCCGTCGGTTCCCATGGTGCAGCAGGCGGCGCGCTGGCTGTTGCGCGAGGAGATCCGCGTTCCGGGCGACTGGTGCGTGCAGGTCGAGGGGGTCGAACCGAGCGGGTGGGCATTCGAGTTCGAGAACGATCTCTACCCCGACGTGGACGATACAGCGGTCGTCCTGCTCGCCTTGCACAAGGCGGACGCCCTGGACGCCGAGACCCGTGAGCGTGCGTTGCGCTGGGTGCTGGCGATGCAGAGCCGCAACGGCGGCTGGGCCGCCTTCGACAAGGACAACACTTCGCGCCTCCCGGCGCTGATTCCGTTCGCCGACTTCGGCGAGATGATCGACCCGCCCAGCGCCGACGTGACAGGGCACGTGGTCGAGACGCTCGGCGCCTTCGGCCTCGCTCGCAGCCATCCCGCGATGGAGCGCGGGCTGCGCTATCTCTACGCGCACCAGGAGAAGGAGGGCTCCTGGTTCGGCCGCTGGGGAGTCAACCACGTCTATGGCACCGGCGCCGTCCTTCCCGGGCTTGCGGCCGCGGGCGAAGCGATGGACGGCCTCGCGGTCCGCCGCGCCGTCCGGTGGCTGGGCGAGCGGCAGAACGCGGACGGCGGCTGGGGCGAGACCTGCGCCTCGTACGTCGACGTCAAAGCGCGCGGCCGCGGCGACAGCACTGCGTCGCAGACGGCATGGGCGCTGCTTGGCCTGATCGCGGCGGGGCGGGCGGACGGCAAGGCTGCATCCCGCGGGGCGCACTTCCTCGTCGATCGGCAGCGACCCGATGGGTCCTGGGACGAGGAATCGTTCACCGGCTGCGGCTTCCCCGGCTACGGCATCGGCGAGGAGCACGGCGCCCGCATCGTCGAAGGGCGCGAGCTCTCCGCCGGCTTCATGATCCGTTACCACCTCTACCGCAATTGCTTTCCGCTGCTCGCCCTGGGCCGTTACCGCGCTGCCCTCGGTGGCGCGGGTGCCATCCGCAGTGAAGGAGGTTCTTGATGCGATCGCCGGAGTTCTACCAGGGGCATCTCGACGCCGTGAGCCGCAGCTTCGCCCTCTGCATCCCGCAGCTCGCCGCGCCGTTCCGCCAGCACGTTGCCCTCTCGTATCTGCTCCTGCGCGTGCTCGACACGGTCGAGGATGCGTCTTTCGCGGACAAGCTCCACCAGCAGCGCCAGTTCACCGCCTTCCGCCAGTTTCTCGTCAAGCCGCCCACGGGGGCGCAGGTCGACGCCTTCAACGCTGCCTTTCCGGACAGCATCAGCGACGGCGAGCGGGCGCTCCTCGCAGACACCGGGGCTTTTTTGGAAGACGCTTACGGCCTGCCTGCCGCGGCGCGCGCGGTGATGTTCTCTGCCATCGACCGGATGGCGTTGGGCATGGCGGCGTACGCGCGCCGGCCGGCGACCCGGCTGGTCGATCTGGAGGACGTTTCGCGTTACTGCTGCATCGTCGCCGGCCTGGTCGGCGAGATGCTCACCCGCCTCTGGACCCTCGATGGACGACCGGGCCCGCGGATGCTCTTCGCCTACCGCTTCGGACTGTTCCTGCAGAAGGTGAACATCCTCAAGGACCAGCCGGAAGACGAGGCGGCGCACCGGTTCTTCGTCCCCGACCGGCGCGCGATCCTGGCGAGTCTGCGTGCGGACGCGGACGGGGCCTTGTCGTATCTGACGTCACTGCCGCAGAGCGAGCGCGGCTACCGGATCTTCTGCGCCTGGTCCTTGATGCTCGGGGCCGCTACCCTCGGTCAGGTGGACGGCCCGCGCCAGAGCCGCCGCGCCGAGACCATGGAGCTGCTCGGCCACATCGCCGACATTGCGCAGGACGACGAAGCGTTGCGCCGCCAGTTCGCCACGCTGTTGCCGAGGCTTCCACGTGCGCCTGCAAAGGAGCCGCTGCCGAAGCCGGAACCGGCGGACTGGTTCGTGCGGACCCTGAACGCGCCGCTCTCCGAACGAGAGCTGATCGACCTGGGAGCGATCGCGGCGGTCTCGCTGCAGCCGGCCGCGGTACATCAATAGGGGTATCCGATCTCCACGTACACCTTCCATCCTTCGCCGCCCGTAGCGACGTCGATCCGGCCGACGACGTTGGGCCGGACCCAGGCGCGAAAGCCGACGCCGCCGGTGACGCGCGGCCGGGAGAACGCTTGATCGATCGCGCGGTACACCTGTCCGACGGCGATGAACGGGTCGATCCGCCAGTCGGCCGTGACGCCGTAGATGTGCGTCTGCAGCAGGCGGATCCGCTGCTCCGCTTCCAGCGTCCAGGCGTTCTGGTCGATGAAACGATCTTCGGTGAATCCGCGGAGCAGGAATGCGCCGCCGAGCGTGCTCTGGTCGTAGAACGGCGCGCGCGGCGTGCTGACGGCAGTCCAGTCGAACCGCGCGGCACCGGCGACGAAGCCGAGCTCCGGGTGCAAGGCCCGCACGCGGATCGATCCGCGCAGGTAGGCGGGGGCTCCCGACAGACCCTCGACGACACCCCCGGCGGCGTTCGCGAACAGACCCCGCTCGGAATTCTCGCCGTTCGGCCGGCTGTCGAAGCGGATGTCGATCGTCTGTCCAGCGATGGTCGAGCCGTCCATGCCGGGCGCGAGCCGCTGAGGAGAGACACGCCGGCTGAGCGGCAAGCCCGGGACTCCAAGATCCTGGACGGCGTCGGTGTGGAGCAGGACCCCGATTCCGGCGTTCCAGTTGCCACCGAGGTTGAAGCCGCGGCGCGCCTCGCCGAGGCCGCGGACTCGCGTGTAGCTGGTTTCGGCGGCTTCGGTCGTGTCCGGGCCGAGGCCGAAGAAGCGATAGAAGGCGCTGCGCTGCCAGCGCAGCTCGATCTCGGTGGTGAATTCGCCGGCGCGCCTGGGAAGGTCCCGCCATTGGAGCAGCACTCCGGAGTTGATGCGGGTACTCGCGCTGGCAATGAGGGTGAGCGTCTGATCGTCCGCTGGATAATGAAACCAGCGGAACGTCCCGGTCCAGTGGATCACGTCGTTCCAGGTGATGCTGGGGGCGATGATCGATTCGGTCCTCGCGTTCGCATCGCAGACGCGCAGGAAGACCGGCATGAACCCGAGGGTGTCGCCCTCGTTCGGAAGCGTCGCGTACACCGGAAGGGGAACGACGCGCGTGCCCAGGCCGCCAGCGCACTCCGCGCCGGCTGCGGCTGTGGCCGCCGGGAGAAGGCAGCCGGCCAACAGGAAAGCCCGGGCGCTGCTCATCGCACCCGGCTCACGGTGGTCTGCCGATGCTGAACGACGCTCGCGCCACCGCTTCGATGTCGGCGCGCGCTCGCGAATGGCTGCTGCCATCCCGAACGATGAAGCAGCGTTCCCTGGGGCCGGCCATCGGGCTCGTGTACGTCGCCCTGATCGGTGTCGCCGGCGGTCTGCGGATCGACCATGTCTTGATCGGCTCGCTGGGCCTGCTCGACCTGTACAACGAGAAGACGCGGACCTTCCTGCGACAGTTTCTCCCCTTCATCGCTACCGGCGTGGTCTACGACTCGATGCGATACTTTTACTGGCCGGCGATCGCGGACCGCGTGCACGTGGCGGGACCTTACGAGGTCGAGCGCGCCTGGTTCGGCATCGGCGGCCGCACCCCGAACGAATGGTTCCTCGCCCATCACTGGCCCGCCCTGGACCTGGCCTGCGGGTTCGCCTACCTCGTGTTCGTCGGTGAGTACCTGGCGGTGGCTTTCCTGCTCTTCTTCCAGCGGCGCTCCGAAGTGCTGCGAACGTTCAGCGTCGCGTTCCTGGTCGTGAACCTGCTCGGCTTTGCCACCTACTTCATCTATCCCGTCGCACCTCCCTGGTACGTGACCGAATACGGCCTGGGCCCCGCGCGGCTCGACGTGCTTCCGGCCGCCGCAGCGGCGAGCCGCTTCGATCTGCTGCTCGGAACGCATTTCTTCGACGGAATCTACGGCCGCGGCATCGACGTCTACGGCGCGTATCCCTCGCTCCACGTGGCCTATCCGCTGCTCGTGATCTGGGCAACGTTTCGCACCTCTGGGCTGCGCTGGGCGCGGGCGCCCGCGATCGGCTTCTTCCTCCTCATGTGCCTGAGCGCCGTCTACCTGCAGCATCACTATGTGATCGACGTGCTTCTCGGGATCGCGTACGCGGTCGCCACGCTGGCGCTCCTCGGAGCGTTCCCGGCGCTCGCTCACCGCAGCGCCGCGCGGGCATCGTCCGCCCATCCGGCAGCGTCCGGATCTCCGCGCCAGGCGGCGTCCATGGCGAGCCGAAGCGCCTGCGAATAGGCGCTGCGCGCCTCCGCCGCCCGACCCTTCTGCTTCAAGGCGTCGCCGAGGGCCAGCTGGTTGGGGGGAAATTCCGGCGCCGCGCGGGCCGCCGCTTCCGCCTCCGGCAGCGCGGCATCGGGATCGCCGGGACCCAACGGCCAGCCGGGCGCGCGGAGCAGGACGATCGCAAGCAGCCGGTGCGGCCCGGCGTGGTCGATGTCCGGGTCGTTGCGAACGGCGCGCCGGAGCAGGTCGACCATCCGCGGCAGCGCGTCGCGGCCCGTCGCGCTGCGCTCCCGCGCCTGCAGGCCCAGGGCAGCGGCGAGCCAGTAATCGCACGCGGCGGCAGCGGGGACGTTTTCCTCGCAGAGCTGGCCGACGATCACCGCGCTCTCGGCGAGGCGGGAGCGCTCGCCGCCGTCCTTCTCCCGTCCGATGCGAAACGCTTTGGCCCGGATTGCGCCGGCGAACGAGCCGGGGTTGCGCGGATCCGCGCGCGCCGCCTGCAGATAGAGATCCTCGGCGGCCGCGGCTTGTCCCGGCTCGCCTCGCCGCCCCCAGGCGGCGTCGGCATCGGCGAGAAGCTGCGCCGCGGCGGCGCCCGGAGCAGCGGCGATCGTCTCGAGCGGCGGCGGCTTGTGCAACGCCTGCGCGCAGCCGACGCAGAGGACCAGCAAGGCGGCGCCTCTCACCGTGCGTGCCGCCAGGCTGCGCGCGCCGCTGCGAGGGCGTGTTCGTCGAGAGGAACGAAGCCGGTCATCCGGACGCCGTCCAGCGCCTCCCGCGCGGATCGATCCTCGGCGAGTCGCAGAAAGGCCGGCTCGAGCGCCTTCCAGCGTTGGTCATCGATCCGTTTGCGGACCGTCGCGATCACGGCGACGGGGACAGGCGGCGACGTCTCGACGGGGGCAAGCGAACCGGCGAACGGGAGCGTGGCCATCGCCGCTGCCTGCGACCCGTCGAGCAGCACCGCCACCTTCTCGCCGCTCGCGGCCCGGCGGAGCGCGGAGAGCACCGCGGACGTCTGCTCGATCTCCACCCCGCCTGGCAGCTTCCGCGCCATCGCCCGAACGAACCGCTTCGAGTAGCCCGAGCTCGACTGGACGGTATAGCCCTGGAGTGAAGGAGGCCGCTCCTTGGCGGTCACGAGCGTCCACCTCTCGAGCGTCTCGCCTGACTGTGGCATGGCCGAGAGGCGAGCGACGAGCCCGAGCTCCTGCTCGTGGGCGAGGTAGAACGGAAGCGTCGCAAGCAAGAGCGCGGATTCCTTTTGCTGAAGCCGCTGCACGCCGCCCGCCGCCGTCTCCTCGTACACGGCAGTGAAGGAGCCCTCCGGCGAGTGGGTGGCCCGGGCGAGGGCGCGAGCCAGGGAGTCCATCGCCGGTTGAGCCTCCGCGGTATTGCCGGGATACCCGGGAGCGCAGACCACCAGAGTCGTTGCCGCAAGCGCGAGCATGCCGCTTCTCTACGCGAAAAACGGGATAGGTTGGAAGCGGTGAACGACCTTCCCGCCCGGATCCTGGCTCGCATCGTTTCCCTGCGCGCGCCCATCCTTCTCGTCTATGCCCTGCTGGTCCCGCTGGCCGCCGTCCGCGCCGCGCGCATCCCGTCGGAAGGCGGGCTCGAGCGCCTGATCGAGCCCAGCGATCCGGACTACGCCGCGACGCGCGAGTTCCAGCGCATCTTTCCCGATTCGCCCTCGGTGGTCCTGCTGTTCGAGTCCGACGATCCGTGGGCGCCGGCGAACGTTTCGCGCGTGGATTCGGCCGTCCGCGAGCTTCGCGCAGTGCCCCACCTCGGTGCCTTCTCCGTCCTCGATGCTGTCCGCCGGGCGCGGCCCGGCGCGCCTCTGGCGGAGCTGCGGCGGCTGGCCACAGGGACGGAATTCTTTCGCAGGCAGGGCCTTCTCGGAGATCGGTTCCTCTCCGTAGTGGTGGACCTGGACGTGCACGGCGCGGCGGAGCGCGACGGCGCGCTTTCCTCCGTCGACGCCGCCCTTGCGCGTGCGGGCGCCGGTGCGGTCCGCAGGGTCGGCGCCCCTTACGTCCAGTCCTGGATCGAGCGCGAATCCGGCGCCGCATCCGTCCGCTACTTCCCTTTCTTCGGCGCCCTGGTGGTCGGAACGGCGCTCCTGCTCTATCGGTCGGTGCGCACCCTCCTCGCGTTCGTGCTCGCGCTCGGATCCGCGGTCGCGCTGGCCGTCGCGGCGGGAGGGCTTCTCGGCTTCACCTTCACCATCGTCTCGGTGCTGGTGCCGCTCACCGTCCTCGTCACGACGCTCGCGACGCTCGTCTACCTCCAATCCCGATTCGTCGATCGCCCGCCCGGCACGCCGGTCGCCGTGCATCAGCTCGCGGCCCTTCGAAACAAGGTTCTGCCGGTGACCGCATCGACGGTCGCCGCGGTGCTGGGCTTCGCGGCGCTATCGGTGTCCAGGGTGCGGCCGATCAGGGAGCTGGGGATCTGGACCGCGCTCGGCCTCGCCATCTCCTGGCTGGTGGCATTCACGCTCTTTCCCGCCTTGCAGCTCGCGCTGCGCACACCCACCGGCACGACCCGCGTCGCGGGAGGCAGGGTCTACGGGCGCCTGGCGGCTGCGTTGCCGGCGTTCACCTTTCGCCATCGCCGCGCGCTCGTGACCACGGCGCTGCTGCTCTGCGCCGCCGGCGCCGTCGCGCTCTTCGGTATCCCGGGACGGCTCCGGCCGATGCCGGTCGCGGTCGATTCGCTCACTTACATCGATCCGTCGCTTCCGCTCCGCAGCGACCTGGTCTGGTTCCGCACGAACGTCGCGGATCTGAACGTCGCGCACGTCTGGATCCACTTGCCTCGCCCGGCCGGCACCGATCCGGAGGTCCTGCACGCCGTCGATCGCCTCCAGTCTGCGATCGAGGCCGTTCCTTCCGTGATCGCGGTGCTTGGCCCCACCACCTTTCTCCGCTTGCGTCGCTACTTCGCCGGCGGCGGAGAGCGGCTGCCCGAAGACCCCGCTCAGTTCGCGCGGGCGGCAGCTGATCTGGAACAGATGCTGCTGGCGGAACCGGGCCTGCGGGGCTACGTCGACGTGAACGGTTTCCGCGACTTGAACGTCACCGTCCTTTTCTGGCAGGGCGACGTCGAAGGCTACGCGGCGCTCTCGCGGAACATCGCGCGCGCCTGGGACGGGCTCGGAGCCAAGGCGCCGGCTGGAGCGCGAATGCGCGTGGTGGGCGAGTCGCTCCTCGAGGTGAAAGTGGGCGCGAGCCTCGTTCCCACCCTGGCGCAGAGCTTCGCCATCACGGCCGCGCTGATCTTCGTGGTCTTCCTCTTCGTCTTCCGCAGCGCCACCGCGAGAGTCCTGGCGATGATTCCCTCCCTCTTCGCCATCCTGGCGACGTTTTTGGGAATGCGCCTCTTTGGCGCCTCCCTGAACGTCGCGACGATCCTCATCGCCACCACCGTCCTCGGGACGACGGAGAACGACCAGATCCACTTCTTCCACCACCTGCACGAGCGCGACGGCCATCCGCTCGGCGATGCTCTCGCGCACGCCTTGCGCGTTTCCGGCCACGCCATCGTCTTCGCGACCCTGATCAACGCCGCCGGCTTTTTGGCGCTCTCCGTCTCCAGCTTTCCCCCGCTACGGCAATTCGGGCTCGTCACCAGCGCCGCGTTCATTCTCGCGCTGATCGCCGACTTCACCGCGCTGCCGGCGGGGCTCTGGATCGTGAATCGCCGCAGGAGGCAGGGTCAGCCGACCTGATCGGGCAGCGCGTCGAAGTGCACGAGATGGCGGAAGGCGTCGTAGCGGAGGCGCACTTCCGCAAGGTCGAGGTCCCGCAAGCGGTCGAGGCTGAAGCGCTCGACGGTGAACGAGGCGATGGTCGAGCCCATCACCGCGGCCTGCCGCAGCGCCGGGGGCTCCCCCGATTCGAGTCGCCGGCGCCGGTCGGATCGACCACGTCCGTCAGGGGGAAGGCGGGCGCGAAGAACCGGTGCTCCGCGGTAACGAGCAGCGCGCCGTACTCGCCGCGCTTGATCACCACCGACTTCGCTCCCATCCGCTGCGCTGCGTGCGCGGCCTTCATCACGTTGCTCTCGCCGGCGAGCTGGCGGACCTCGCTGTCGTTCACCATCAGGACATCCACGCGCGGCAGGAGCTTCAGCAGCTCCGCCCGCCGCGAGTTGATCCAGTAGTTCATGGTGTCGGCGCAGACGAGACGCGGGCGTTCGGCCTGGTCCAGCACCCGGATCTGCAGCTCGGGATCGATGTTTCCCAGAAAGATCCTCTCCGCCCGGCGCGCCTGCGCGCCGAGACGGGGCGAGAAGTGCTCGAAGACGTTGAGCTGCGTCTCCAGCGTCTCGGCAATGTTCAGATCGAACCCGTACCGTCCGCGCCAACGGAAGGTCTTCCCGGGGACCTTCTCGAGCCCGTCCAGATCGACGCCGCGGCGGCGGAGGAACTCCAGATCCCCGAGGGGAAAGTCCTCGCCGATCACCCCGACGACGGACACCTTCGTCAGCAGGCTGGCGGCGGCCGCGAAATAGGTACCGCTTCCTCCCAGCACGTCGTCGCGCCTGCCGAACGGCGTCTCCACGGAGTCGAGCGCGACGCTGCCCACCACCAGGAGGCTCATGCCTTGAACCTGTCTCCGAGGAGCAGCGCCAGCCGTTCCCGCGCCGAAGAGGAAATGCGGGCGGGCGCCGTGAGCACTGCGCTGTCCAGCGCGTGCCCGCAGGAGCAGGTGCGCTCGCGGATGCGGCCGAGGCCCAGGACGGCGTTGCGGATCACTTCGCGCGCCGTGGCGACGTTCTTGTGCATGGTCTCGATCACCTGCGTGACGGTGACGGCGTCGTGCGCGGGATGCCAGCAATCATAGTCGGTGGCGAGCGCGACGGTGGCGTAGCAGAGCTCCGCCTCGCGGGCGAGCCTGGCCTCGGGCATCGCGGTCATTCCGATCACGTCGATGCCCCAGCTCCGGTAGAGCTGGCTCTCCGCACGGGTGGAGAACTGCGGCCCCTCGATGCACAGATAGGTTCCGTCCGGATGGGCCGTCGCGCCGGCCGCGAAGCAGGCGCCGTTCAGGTGCTCGTGGAGCTGCGGGCACACCGGATCGGCGAACGCGACGTGCGCGACGATCCCGTCGCCGAAGAACGTCCTCGGCCGCCCCACGGTCCGGTCGATGTATTGCTTCGGCAGCACCAGATGCCCGGGCGCGATGGCCTCCTTCATCGATCCCACTGCCGAGACGCTGACCACGCGCATGGCGCCGAGCTGTTTCAGGGCGTGCAGGTTCGCCCGATACGGCACCTCGCTGGGCGTCAGGCGGTGCCCGGCGCCGTGGCGCGCGACGAACGCCACCTCCTCTTCGCCGAGCCGGCCGACGACGATCTCGTCGCTCGCGTCGCCGAACGGAGTCCGCACCTTCTCGCGGCGTACGCCGGTGAGGCCGGGAAGGTCATAAAGGCCCGAACCGCCGATGATCCCGAGCACGGCGCGCGGGTTTCGCACGGCGGGATGCCGAGGTCAATTCCCCGCCTCGCCTGTGCCGGCAGCGTCGCGAAGCTCGGCGCGGCGACGACAGTGTCCGATCTTGAAAAGGGCAATAAATGGCCACGGGGGAATACTCATAGCCCGCCCGAAATGACGCTGATTGGCCCTTTCAGGCGCATGAAGGCGCCCTTTGCCGGCGTGACGGCCGTGAACGCGATGCGCGCGGTGAGATCGAGGACATGCACGATCGTGCTACCGATGTGCTCCTGCCACGTCAGCATCACCAGCCCATCGCGAACCTCGACGGCTTCGTACTCGACGGTATCCGTGAAACCGGCGTTGTGGCCGGAAACGATCTGCACGGTCAGCTCGCGATCGGAGAGGAACGTGATGCGCGGCGTGAACGGCGGAAACGCGATCTCGAGAACCTGTCCGACGCGTCCTGTCATGCCAGGCCCCCTCGCGCCTCGCGCTGCCCCTGCACCGCGAGCTGGCCGCAGGCGGCGGCGATGTCGCGGCCGCGGTTCTTGCGCACCATGGCGGTGACCCCGCGCGCGTCCAGCGCCTTGCGGAAGGCGACGACGCGCTCGGCGCCCGGATCGCCGAAACCGAGTCCCGGATTTTCGTTGTACGGGATCAGGTTCACCTTCACCGGCAGATTCCGGAGCAGCGCCGCCAACCGGGCCGCATCCTCGTCGGAGTCGTTCACGTCGCGCAGCAGCACGTACTCGAACGTCACCCGGCGACCCTGGCGGGAGGGAAACTTCCGGACGGCGTCCATCAGCGCGGCGATGTCCCACTTCTTGTCGACCGGCATCAGCCGGGCGCGCTGGTCGTCGGTGGTCGCGTTGAGGGAGACCGCGAGCTTGACCTGCGTGTCCTCGCCGAAGCGCACGATGTTCGGCACCAGGCCGCTGGTCGAGACCGTGATGTGGCGGTGGCTGAAGTTCGCCCCCTCTTCGCTGAGGAGCAGCTCGAGCGACCGCATCACGTTGTCGTAGTTGTGCAGCGGCTCCCCCATTCCCATGTAGACGAGGTTCGTCAGCGGCCGCTCTCCCGGTACGCCGAGGCGTCGCAGGTCGTCGTTGACGCGATAGACCTGGTCGCAGATTTCCCCAGCGGTCAGGTTGCGCACGAGTCCCATCGTCGCGGTCATGCAGAAGCCGCAGCCCATCGCGCATCCGACCTGCGTGGAGACGCAGAGCGTTCGCCGCACGCGGATGTCGGGCTCCTGCTCGTCCGCCTCCGGATCGAAGCTCTGCGGTCCCGACTCGTCCGGCATGTAGACGCTCTCGATGAACTTGCCGTCCCAGGTGCGCATCCGGTACTTGCGCGTTCCGTCGCTCGACTGCTGGACGGCGTCGACGGCAAGCGTCGTCAGCCGCGTTTCCGCGGCGAGCCGCTCACGAAATGCGCGCGGCAGATCCGTCATGGCGTCCAGCGACGCCGCGCCCTTGCGGTGCAACCAGGAGTAGAGCTGGCGCGCCCGGTACGGCTGCTCCCCCAGGCGCGAGACCAGCGCGGAAAGCTCGGAAAAGCCCAGCGAGCGCAGGTCGGGCCGCGCTGCGTCGTCCAGCAGGGGAAGCATGTCTCAGTGGACTTTGTCCGGCGGGACCGGCAGCTGCAAGGGTCCCGGCTGCTTTTCCGGCCCGGAATGCTGGGGCCCGGTCACGGCGGAGCCGGCGGCGGGCTTGCGGGCGATCTCCACCTTCTGCACCCGCCGGTCATCCGCCGCCTTGACGGTGAACGTGAGCCCGCCCCAGACCACGAGCGAGCCCGTGGGCGGCACTCGTCCGGCGGTGGAGGTGAGGAATCCGCCCAGCGTCTCGTAGTCGCCGCCCTCGGGGAAGTCGACGCCGAGGTGCTCCTCCAGGTCGCGGATGGAGACCTGCGCGTCGGCGAGCACCACGCCGTCGGAGAGGATCTTGATGCGCTTCTCCTCCACGTCGCTCTCGTCGTGGATCTCGCCGACGATCTCCTCGACCACGTCCTCGAGGGTGACGATGCCGCTGGTGCCGCCGAATTCGTCGACCACGATGGCGAGATGCGTCTTGCGCCGCTGCATCTCGGTCAACAAGCGCGAGACCTTCATCACCTCGGGCACGAAGAACGGCTTGCGCACGTACTTCGTGAGCTGGAATTCCTCCGGTTGGATTCCCTTCTTCACGTCGGCGAGCAGCGTCTTGGCATGGAGGACGCCGACCATCTCGTCGAGGCTGCCCCGGTAGACGGGGATGCGCGACAGCTCGCTCTCCGTCACCAGCTTCAGCGCCTCCTCGTAGGTGGCGGTCTCTTCCAGGGCGACGACCTGCGTCCGCGGGATCATGATCTCCTTCACTAGGACTTCGGTGAAGGCGAGCACGCTGGAGAGCAGCTCCTCGCGCACCTTGTCGATCGATCCCTGCCGGGCGCCCATCTCGATCAGGTACTCCAGCTCCTGCGAAGTGACGGATTCGCCGGAGGGCGGGCTGCTGCCGATGGCGCGGCTGAGCGCGCGCGGGATCTGCACGAACAGCCACGCCAGCGGATAAAGGACCCAGTACACGAGCGCGACCAGCGGCATGATGAAGATCGCGTATCCGCTGGCATGACGCTTGGCGAAGGTCTTCGGCGTGATCTCGCCGAACAGCAGGAGGATGACCGTGGTGAGCCCGGTGAGCACCGCGATCGCGTGGCTGTAGCCGGCCTCGTCCGCAATCAAAGCGGTCAGCGAGCCGAGGCCGACGTTGACGAGCGTATTGCCGAGCAGCAAGGCGGAGAGGATCCGATCCGGATGGTTCTGCCAGAGCTTGAGGAAGGCGGCGCTACGTCGCCCACTGTCGATGAGCGAACGGACACGCGCTTCGCCCAACGCGGTGAGAGCCGTTTCCGCGCTGGAGAAGAAGGCCGCGCCCAACAGGCCGACGACGAATGCGAACCACTGCCAGGATGGGACCAAAGCCGGGCGAGTCTAACCGGCGCCCCACCGAGCCGTGGCGCTCGGATTGGATCCAGAGCTGCGCCCACCCGCGCGTAGTGGCGGAAAGCTCCCACTGTTCGTGCACGCGCCAGGCCTGCCCGCGACGCGCTGCGTGAATGGTCCGCGCGGGGCCGACGGATCCGTCGCTGTGCTTCCACGCGAAGGTGATATTGCCCGCGCGCGCGGCGAGGATGGTGCCGGTAAACACCAGCTTGACCGGGCAATTACCAAAGTAGATTGCCTTGCTCGCTTCCGCGTGGGACCAGCGCACGACGCGGGGTTCCGCCGATGCGGCGGTGCAGAGCAGCGCGGCGATCGCTCCGATCCGCATTCCCGACCACTGTACCGGCAGAACCGGAGCGGACGAAGGGAACTACTTCTTCCAGTCGTACCGAACGAGCTCGGTCTGTGCGAAGAAGTAGGCGATTTCCGTCGTCGCGTTCTCCGCCGAGTCCGAGCCGTGCACGCTGTTGGCCTCGATGCTCTTCGCGAAGAGCTTGCGGATGGTGCCCGGCGCCGCGTTCGCGGGGTTGGTCGCGCCCATCACTTCACGGTTGCGTGCCACCGCGTCCTCGCCTTCGAGCACCTGGACGATCACCGGCCCTGAGGTCATGTACTGCACGAGGCTGCGGAAGAACGGCCGTTCCCGGTGCACGGCGTAAAATCCCTCCGCCTCCTGCTGCGTGAGGTGGAGCATCTTCATCGCCACGGGCTTGAGGCCCGCCTCTTCCAGCTTGGTCAGGATCTTCCCGAGCACGCCGCTCTGCAGCGCATCGGGCTTGAGGATGGAAAGCGTCCGCTCGGTCGCCATCGCGCGTGGCACCTAACACGCTCGTCCGCGAAGTTCAACGCATCATCGCGCTGGCGCGATGTCAGAAGCGCGAGGTGGCGAGTCCGACCAGCTTGCTGATGTCCTCGTCGGTGAAATAGAGCCCGGCTCCGAGGAAGAAGTCACGGCCGGACACGATCCGGGTCACATCCGGCGTCTCGACCCGCGGAGGATTGACCAGATCGTCGGCGCCGGCGGTGATCAGGAGGTGATCGAGGAACCGGTAATCCAAGTACACCTTCACCCGTGGATGGTCCTTGAGAGGGTTGGCGAACTCGAACGCGTCGGCCGACAAGGTGAGCGCGTCGTTCAGCAAGTGCAGTTTGAGGCCGATCCCGCCCGTGTTCTCGAGAATGCCGAACCGTCCGCTGAACGGCCCATAGCGCTTCGCCATGTAGGCGCTGAACTTGAGCTGCCGTTCGGTGGTGGTGGTGATCACCCTGTCGGGGTAGTTCGGATAGCACACCAGCGTGCCGCAATTGGCGGTGTTCGTGGTCTCCACCCGCCGGGTGAGTCCGCGTGGATCGTCGACGATCTCGAGCCCGTACCACTTGTCGGGCCTGGGGATGATCCGGAGACCGAAGTAGTTCTTGGTCCACGGATTGTAGGCCGTGTTCGCGGTGATTCCGGCCAGGTTGGTCGGGTTGTCGATGGTGCCGCCGCCGGGCGCGCCGATGAACAGCTCGCTGCGCCAGTTCACCTCGATCTTCAGCCTCTCCGCGCCCCCCAGGAGATTGGTGAGCGAGGAGGATGCGCGGTCGAGGTTCTTCGCGAGCTTGTCGTCGTTGATGAGATGGCCGACGGTGCCCTGCCCCTTGTTGATCTTGTCGGTGATCTCCTGGAAGTTGGTGAGCGAGGCGTCAAGCTTGGCGAGGTTCGACTTCAGGCTCTTCACGCTTTCCTTGAAATCGCCCTGCTGCTGGTTCGAGCCCACGACCTGGCCGATGGTCTTCAGGATGTCCCGCGCCTCCCGCGTCGCGTCCCGGGTGTTCTGCAGGATGGCCACGATGTCGCCGCTTTCGCTCGAGGAGAGCTCCGCCAGATCGCCGGAGAAGCGCTGGAAGTTGGCCAGGGTCGCGTCGAGCTTCGCGCCGCTCTGGTTGATGATGCGCTCGATCCCTTCGCTGATGCGCAACAGCCGCGACACCAGCGTGCGCATGTTGTCCTCGCCTTCGGTGCCGCCCAGGACCTTCCGCAGGTTGCCGGTGATGTCGGAGATGTCACCGGCGATCTTGTTCAGCGACTGGAATACGTCGTTCATCGAGGGCTGGCGGATGACGATGCGGATCTCGTCGCCGTCCTGCAGCTGGGGCTGGTCCGGCGTGCCCGGGCCGACGTCGAGGAGGAAGTCGCCGAGGATGGATTCGCTGCGCTTGGTGATGGTGGCGTTGCGGTGGAGGACGAACTGGCGCCGTACGCGGAGCCAGACCTTCGCCTTGGAAAGCTGCTGGTCCAGCTCGACGCGGTCGACCTGGCCGATGGGGATGCCCGCGATCTGGACGCGCGAGCGGACGCCGAGGCCGGTGGCGTCGTCGAACACGGCGTAGACATTGTAGGTACGGTTCGCACCGAACTTCTCCGCGCCGATCAGGTACAAACCGAACCCGAACGCGGCCACCGCGAGGGCGACCACGAGTCCGACGCGCAGCGGAGTCCAGAACGATTGCACGTCCCTCCGATCCTACGTCCTTCCAAACCACGTCGCGAGAAAGTGCTGTGTAAACGGCTCTTTGGTCTTGCGCACTTCCGCCGGTGTTCCTTCCGCCACGATGCGGCCCTCGTTGATCACCGCGATGTGATCGCCGATATGAAAGGCAGACCCGATGTCATGGGAAATGACCACGCTGGTGACGGAGAGCCGCTCGCGCGCATGGATGATCATCTCGTCGACGCTCTCGGTCGTGATCGGATCCAACCCGGTGGTCGGTTCGTCATAAAGCACGATCTTGGGATCGCGAATGATGGCACGCGCAAGTCCGACGCGCTTGCGCATGCCCCCGGACAGCTCGGCGGGGAACTTCTGTTCGACCTCGTGCAGATCGACGACCGCGAGCTTTTCCTTCACCTTTTCCAGGATCTCCTTCTCGGACATGCCAGTCGTGTTGTGCTCGCGCAATGGGAAGGCGACGTTGTCGCCCACCGTCATCGAATCGAAGAGGGCGGAGCTCTGGAATACCATGCCCATCCGCTCGCGGAAGACGGCCAGCTCCTGCCGGCCCATCGTGGAGACGTTCTGGCCGTCCACGATGACCTGACCGCGGTCCGGCTTGAAGAGTCCCATGATGTGCTTCATCAGCACCGTCTTGCCGCTCCCCGACCCGCCCAACACCACGGTGGTGGTGCCCTCCATCATCTTGAGGTTGATGCCCTTCAGTACGCCGAAACCAGCGAAACTCTTCCACAAATCCTGAACGTCGATCACCGGCTCCGGAGCTTGCGGAGGACTCATCCTCCCAATCCTCCGCCCGGCTGCTGAGGGCCGCTCAGCGAGATCGCCGTGTAGACGTAGTCGATGGCGAAGATGGCCACGAGGCCGCCGACCACCGCCTGCGTGGTGGCAATGCCGACGCCGCGCGCCCCGCCCTCGGCACGGTACCCGCGGTAGCAGGCGATCATGGTGACGACGAAGCCGATCACCGAGGCCTTGCCCAGGCCGTTGGTGATGTCCTTGACCTCGACCAGCGTCTGGATGCGGTTGAGGAACGTCCCCGGCGAGAGGTCCTTTGCCCAGACCGCGATGCCGTAGGCGCCGAAGGTCAACAGCGGCGCGGCGATGGCCGCGGCGACGATGCGCGGGACGACGAGGTAGTTGAGCGGATCCACCGCCATGGTCTCGAGCGCGTCGATCTGCTCGGTGACGCGCATGGTCCCCAATTCGGTGGCGGCGGCGGATCCGACGCGCGCCACCAGGACGATGCAGGTGAAGATCGGCGCCAGCTCGCGCGCGAGTGAAATCTCCACGGTGGCGCCGACCAGCGATTGCGCGTTGAAGAGCCCGAAGGCGTAGACCGTCTGCAGCGCCAGCACCATTCCGGTGAAGAGACCGGTGAGGCCGACCACGAACATCGAGCCGTAAGCCATGAACTCGAGCTGCACCATCAGGAGGCCAACCCGGTACGGCCGGCGCGCGATGGCCATCACCGACTGGCCCGTGAACAAAGACAGCTCGCCGAGCACCACCAGCGGGCGCTCCAGCGGCTTCAGCCAGCTCGGTCGCGGCTTCGGGGCCACGGCGGTCTGCTCGGCCATCGCCGCGTTTCTATCCCGAGACGCGGCGCGGCGCGAGTTGTGTATGGCTGTCCGAAGCTGAACCTGGCGCGTTGCGCGCCCGGACGACGATGGTCAGCGTCGCGCGCATGTGGCTCGCCGTGCTCCTCGCCGTCGCTCCCGCGGACGCGGCGCGCGCGTATTCGCTGCTCTCGTATGTCGGCGGCGACTACGCATCGGCGGTCGGTCCTCGCGGCGAAGTGATCTCGCGCCAGGAGCTGGACGAGCAGAGCGCCTTCGCAACCGACGCGGCAGAGGGCCTCCGCGCGGCGGGAGCTGCGGATCTCGCGGAGCAGGCCGATTGCCTTCGCAGCCGAATCGTGGCTCTGGCGGCGCCCCCCGAAGTGATGGCGCTTGCGCGAGCGCTGGCGGCGCGCGTGGCGGCCCGGTTCAAGTTGGCGATGATCCCCGAGCGCGCCCCGGACCTCCGCCGCGGAAACGAACTGTATCTGCAGGCCTGCGCGGCCTGTCACGGCGCGGACGGCTCGCCGCGCGTCGGGCAGCTCGAGCTTACGACGCAGCCGACGGCATTCTCGTCGAGGCAGCAGGTGGCGCGCCTCAGTCCGCAACGCATCTTCTCGGCCGTCAGCTTCGGCGTACCGGGCACCGCGATGCCGTCGTTCTCCGACGCGTTCGACGAGGCGGCGCGCTGGGATCTGGCGTTCGCCGTCCTCCTCCTCCCGCACCCGCCGGAAGAGCTGCGGCGCGGCGAGGAGCTGGTGCGCAAGCTGCCGCGGCGACCGGACTGGCTGCAGCTGGCGGTGCGTACCGACGATCAGCTCCGCGGCTCGCTCCAGCAAAGCCCATTCTCCGCCGAAGATCGCGAAGCGGTGATCGCCGCGGTGCGGGCGACGTTCGCCGACGCGAAGGTCACGACGGCAGACGCCAATCGCGGGCGGTGATCAATCGCGCCGCACGCTTGGAAAACACGTAGCTCCACACCCATTGCGAGAAGACCACCAGGCGATTGCGGAAGCCGATCAGGTAGAGGATGTGGATGAAGAGCCAGGCGAGCCAGGCGAGATAGCCGGTGAGCCGGAACCGGCCGGTCTGCGCGATGGCCCTGTGCTTGCCGATGGTGGCCATCATCCCCTTGTCGCGGTAACGGAATGGCGTCCGTGGCCGGCCGTCGATCGAGGCGAGGACGTTGCGCGCCGCCGCACCGCCTTCCTGGATGGCGGCCGGCGCCAACCCCGGCACCAGGCCATATCCCTCCTCGTCGCGGTGAGCCATGTCGCCGATGACGAAAGCATCGGGGTGGCCGGGGATGGAAAGATCCGCGTTCACCTTCACCCTGCCCGCGCGGTCCAGCTCGACGCCGAGCGACCGTGAAAGGCTCGAGGCCTGGACGCCGGCTGCCCAGAAGACGCTCTTCGCCTCGATCCGCTCGCTGCCGACGTTCACCCCATGCGCATCGATGCCGCTCACCGCCGAAGACGTGCGCACCTCGACGCCGAGCGCGCGCAGATCGTCCGTCGCGCGGCGGGAGAGCTCTTCGGCGAACGCAGGCAGGATGCGGGGCCCTGCCTCGATCAAGAGAACGCGCGCGCTGGCCGGATCGATCCGGCGGAAGTCGCGCACCAGCACCGTCCGGCTGATGTCGGCGATGGCTCCGGCGAGCTCGACGCCCGTCGGCCCTCCGCCGACGATCACGAACGTGAGGAGCTGCCGCTGCGCGGAAGCATCGGGCTCGTTCTCCGCCGACTCGAAGGCGAAGAGGATGCGCCGGCGGATCTCCGTGGCTTGCTCGAGCGTCTTCAGTCCCGGGGCGAACTCCTCCCATTCCGGATGCCCGAAGTAACTGTGCTGGGCTCCGCAGGCGAGGATCAGGAAGTCCCACGGAAGCTTCGTCCCGCCTTCCAGCGCGATCTGTCGCTGCGCGAGATCGACGGCGGCGGCGCGTCCCAATCGCACGCTCACGTTCGCGGCCCGGGTGAACTGCGCGCGCACCGGCACGGCGATGTCCGCCGGGTTCAGGCCCGCCGTGGCCACCTGATACAGCAGCGGCTGGAAGAGGTGATGATTTCGTTGATCGACGATGGTGACCTGCGCCGCCGGGTGCCCCGCGAGCGTCCTCGCCGCCTCCAGGCCGCCGAAACCGGCGCCGACCACGATCACTTCTTTCGCCATCCGCTGCCACCACTACTACACTCGTCGTGAATGGGGTCGCGCTTTCCGGCGGAATCGTCGTGGCTCGAGATCGATGCCGCGGCTCTGGCGCACAACGCGGCCACCTTCCGCGAAGTGCTCGGCGCCGGCGTGCGCCTGGGCGGCGTGCTCAAGGGCAACGCCTACGGGCACGGGTTCGCGGAGGTGCTGCCCTTCGCACACGCCGCCTGCGATGCGCTCTACGTGATCGACGCGCGCGACGCGCTCGCCATCCGCGAGTTCGAGGCGCGCACCGCGGCGCCGCCGCGGGAACTGCTTGTGCTCGGGCCGGTCGGCCCGGACGAGGCGGTCGAGCTCGCTCGCGCCCGGATCGGCCTGGCCCTGACCGATGCGGGACAGGCGCGATTCGTCCCCGCGCTCCGCGCTGCCGGGGTTCGCCTGCGGGGTCATGTCCATGTGGACACCGGGCTCGGTCGCGAGGGGTTCGCCGCAGGCGAGCTTTCGTCCGCGCTCGCTTTCCTCGCCGGGGCGCCGGACGCGATCGAGGTTGCCGGAGTGCTTTCCCACTTCGCCAACACCGAAGATGTGACCGAGCAGAGCTACGCTGCGCAGCAGCTTGCGGCGTTCGACGAAGGCGTGCGGCGGGTGCGCGAGGCGCTGCGGATCCCGACGGCGCTCGAGCGGCACATCGCCGCCAGCGCCGCCGCCCTGCTCCTGCCTCAGGCGCGGCATGACGTCGTCCGGATCGGCATCTCGCTTTACGGGCTCTGGCCATCGAGCGAGACGCGGCTCTCGGCCCGCGCCCTGCTGGGCCGCGTGCCCGAGCTGAAGCCGGCGCTGTCCTGGCGCTGCCGCAGCCAGCTCACGAAATGGCTTCCGGCTGGAAGCTTCGTCGGGTACGGCTGCACGTACCGCTGTCCGGTGGCAACGCGGATCGCGGTGCTGCCGATGGGCTACTACGACGGATATCCGCGGTTGCTCTCCTCGCGTGCGCATGCGCTGGTCAACGGGCAGCGCTGCCCCGTGCTCGGACGCGTGATGATGAACCACGTCGTCATCGACGTCACACGCGCTACGCAGGACGAAGGGCCCGTCACCGCCACGCTGCTCGGGCGCGACGGGGACGAGCAGGTGTCCGCCGATCAACTCGCCGTCTGGGCGCAAACCATCAACTACGAGATCGTCACGCGAATCGGCGCGCACCTTCGCCGCGTTGTGATCTAAGGTCCGTCGCGCCATGGCGACAGCCCTGAGGGTCGGCGGCGACATCGACGCGTGGTGCACGCGCTGCAAGATGAATCTCGGACACACCATCCTGGCTTTGGTGGGGACGAGACCGGCGCGGGTGCGCTGCAACACCTGCCAGGGCGAGCACAACTACCGGGGAGACGGCGGCGACGGGCCGCGCAAGGGCTCCTGGGAACCGCGTGAAGCGCGCGAGCGGCGTGAAGCCAAGCCCTCGGTGACGAGCTGGGAGGCGTTGCTCGCAGGGAAGGATCTCTCCCGGGCCCGCAAATACTCGGCGAAGGAGAAGTACGCGGCCGAGGAGCTGATCCAGCACCCCTCGTTCGGCATCGGGCTGGTCCAGGAGGTGCGCGGGGACAAGATCCAGGTGGCGTTCAAGGCCGATGTGAAGACGCTGGTGCACGGGAAGTAGGAAGGCTCAGAAGGTCGACAGGCGGCGCGCGGCCCGGAGCAGATCCAGGCAGCGCGCGATGTCGTCGGGAAGCGGCGACTCGACCCAGAGCCAGCCCCGCCCGCGCGGATGCGGGATGCGCAGGGCGGCAGCGTGCAACGGTGTGCGGGCCAGCACGACGGTCGCCGGATCGGGCGCCCCCGACCAGAGGTCTCCGACCCGCAACCCACGGTCGTCTCCGTAGCGTGGATCGCACGCCAGCGGATGGCCGATCAGGGCGAGATGGACGCGGATCTGGTGCGTGCGGCCGGTCCGCGGCCGGCAAGCGCAGAAGGTGTATCCGCCGAATCGTTCCTTCGGCTCGACCGCCGTCTGCGCCGCACGGCCCCCCTGGTTGTTCCCGGCGACCCGGACCCGACCCCCTCGCGGCTCTCGCAGCGAAGCGTTGATGCGCTGCGGCTTGGCGAGATCGCCGCGGACGAGCGCCAGGTACGTCTTCTCCGCGCGCCTGCTCTCGAAAGCCGCGTTCAGCGCCCGATGCGCCTCGCGCGTCACGGCGAACAGGACGACGCCCGAAGTGTCCCGGTCCAGCCGGTGCACGGGCAGGGCATCGGGGGCGATTGCGCGAACCTCTTCGGACAATGCCGGCCCGCCGCTGCCGCGGCCGGGAACGGTCAGCACGCCGGCAGGTTTGTCGACGGCGAGGACCTGGGCGTCGTGGTGGAGGATCCGCACGGACCGGACGCTAACAGACTGGGGGCGTCGGAATGGACGTTACCAGCATTCGGAGTAAGTTCCCGCTGCGTGTTCGCGCTCGTTGCCGCCCTCGTCGCCGCCGGTGGCCCGCTGGGCTTGCGCACCCAAGGACCGCTCCGGGAGCTGTTTCTCGAGGTCACCGCGGCGGACGCGCGGCCGATCGAGCATCCCGAGATCGACGTGCGCTGGAGCGTCGCCAACACCTGGAACGAGCCGATGAGCCTCCGGCGCGGCAGCGAGTGGGCCAGCCAGACGATGGACGAGCAGGCCGACGCGCTGACTCTGCGCGTGAGAGCCCCGTGGCCGGGTTTCGCGACCGTGTGGACCGCCTTGGAGTGGAAGGTGACGGAGCACTGGGGCGGCTGGAGCGACGCGCCGATCGAATCGTGGCATTCGCTGACCGGCGCCTTCAACTACCAGCGGTCGTTCTATCGCCGAAACCAGGTCCGGCTGCTCTATGCCGATGCGCAGGGAACGGCCTTCGACGTGCGCTCCTCCACGCTGGCGCCCGGCGACCTCACCGCTCGCACGCAGATCCTCTTGCTCGACGCTCCGCTCGCCGTGGCGGCGCGAGTGGACCTCAAGATCCCCTTCGGCTCGCTTTCGTCGGCCGGAGGGTCCGGCGGTTTCGATGCCGGCGCCGGGCTGGTCGCGACCTGGGCGCTCTCGCCGGTCGCGGCGCTGCACGCGATCGTCGCGGTCAGCCGCTTCTCCAACCTGTCCGCGTCTACCGCCCTGCAACCCAAGCGGTGGCACTTCAGCGCCGAAGCGTCGTTCGAGCTGGAAGTGGGCGGCGTGACGCTGCTGATCGAAGACCGGTTGCTCTCGCCGCTCCTGCAGCCGGGATGGGGTCGCTCGGACGGGAACTCGGATCAGGACGCGCTCCTCTCCAGCGGCCTGTACGCGGACTTCCGCCCGCACAACCAGATCAGCTTCGGCCTGCGACGCGGGCGAATCACCACCTGGCTGAGCGAGGACTTCACGCCCGGTCACAACGCGGCGAGCGTGCTGAAATGGGCCTGGGTCTCCAATGCGCCCGACATCGTCGTGGGCATCGCCTTCACCCAGCCGCTGTAGAGGGCGGGGACCTAGTCCCGAGGCAGCGCGCGGACCACCGCGGCGCTGCGGGACAGCCGGCGCGACCACGCGCCGGGCTAGCCGAATTCCTCGAGCTGGCGCACTTCGATCGGGCAGAGGCCGTCCAGCGCGCGGCGCGAAGCCTCCGCCTCCCCGACGACGATCAAGAGCGCCCCGTCGCGCGCTGGAGACAGCTCCGCCGCCATTTCCCGCGCCTGCGCCGACGTCACCGCCAGCACCCGACTGCGGTAGGTCTTGAGGTGCTCGAGGCCGAGACCGTCGAGGAGCGCGTCGGCGATCTGCTCGGCCAGTGCCTCATGGCTTTCCAGGCCCAGCGGGAAGAGGCCGGCGAGAAACCGGCGCGCCTTGTCGATCGCCTCCTCTTCAGGTCCGGCAGCGGCGTACGCGCGCATCCGCTCGAAAGCGAGGTCGACGAGCTCGCGGAGCGTTTCGTTCTTGGTGAAGCTGGCGAAGACGCTCAGGCCCGCCCGCCGGTTCATGTGCAGCCGCGTCGATACGGAGTAGGAGAGGCCGCGATCCACGCGGATCGCGTCGACCAGCAGCGAAGTGAACCCACCGCCCAGCGCGGTGTTCGCGACGACCGCCTCTGCGTACCGCGGGGTCGAGCGCGGCAGGCCGGGAGCCACGATGCGGACCTGCGCCTGGGTGGCGTCGGGCTTGTGGATCACGACGGCGCGGTTCGTCTGCGAGGGCGCAAGGGCGGCGAACTGCAGCGCTCCCCGCTGGCTGCGGCCGGGCCACGACGGTTCCCATTGCTGAAGCTTGCGCTTGAGCAGATCGATCAGCTCACCTGGCGCGGACTGTCCAACGGCCGCGAGCAGAGCGCCCTGTTGCTGGTAGCGGGTGGCGTGGAAGCTGAGCGCGTCCTCGCGCTGGAAGGTCTCCACGTCGCGGCGGAATCCCGGTGCTGGATGCGAATAGGGATGTCCCGGCCCGTATCCGAGTGAGACCAGCGCCCGTCCCGCGACGGTGCTCGGTTCGTCGAGCTCGCTCTGCAGCGCGGCGATGGTGCGTCGCCGCCCGGCGGCGACCTCGGCTTCCTCGAAGGCCGGTTCGAGCGCAACCTCGAGGAGCGCATCGAGGGCGCGCTCGGCGAGCTCGGCCGGGACGGTCAATGCCAACGCTGCTTCTTCCATCGAGACGTCGCTGAAGAGCTGCGCGCCCATCGACTCGATCATTTCGTCGACGTCCTGGGCGGGGCGCCGTTTCGTTCCGCGCCGCAACAGGTCCACGGTGAACTGCGCCAGCCCGGCCTTGCCGCGCGGATCCTCGCACGCGCCGGCCGGCAATGAGAGGCGCACATGGAACAGGGGTAGTCCGCGCTTCTGCACGGCGAGCAGAGTGAGGCCGGAAGGGAGCTTCTCGATCTGCAGCGGCGGGAGGGCGACGTCGTGCGCGATCACGCCTCCACCTCGCCCGGGATCAAGGTGACGACGTTGCGACGGTGCGGCGGGAAGGTCTTGCGCGCGACCCGCTGGACGTCAGCGGCAGTGATCGACGCGTAGCGGTCGGGCAGGTCGAGCATCGCGCGCCAGCTCCCGAGCATGACCTCCATCTGGCCGATCGTGTGCGCGCGGCCGTTGGTGGTGGCGAACGCCCGGAGGAGCTGCGAGCGGACCAGGTTCTTCGCCCGGTCCAGCTCGTTCGCGGGCATCTGCTCGTCGCAGACGCGCATCAGCTCGGCCCAGAGCGCTCCTTCCGCCCGGACCGGGTCCACGCCGGGGTTGAGCTTGAGCGAGATCTCGAAGAGGCCGGGATCCATGCGCCAGGCGAAAGAGACGTGCGCGTCGACGCAGAGCTCCTGCTGGTAGACCAGCGCCCGCTTCAGGCGCGCGCCCTCTCCGGCGCTGAGGGCGGCCTCGATCAGATCGAGGACCAGGGAATCGGGGTCTCTGCCGCCCGGTCCGCGAAAGCCGGCGAGCAGGGCTGGCGCCTGCGAGGGATAGCGGATGACGGCGCGGCGCTCGCCCTTCTGCGGCGGCTCTCCCGTCGGCACTGGCGGCAACCCGTCGCCGGCCGGGACCTGTCCGTACAGCCGTTCGATCTCCCGCAGCGCGGCCCCGGGCTCGAAGTCGCCGACCAGCACCAGCGTGCAGTTGTTCGGGGCGTAGTAGGTGCGGAAGTAGCGCTCGCAGTCCGGCCGCGCGATCGCCTCGATGTCGCTCATCCAGCCGATCACCGGCCAGCGATATGGATGGGCGAGGAAGGCGAGCGCGCCCAGCGCCTCGTCGAGCATTCCGTCGATGTCGTTGTCGGTGCGGAAGCGGCGCTCCTCCTTCACCACGTCGCGCTCGCGCGCGAGCGAAGCGTCGTCGATCAAGAGCGACGCCATCCGATCCGACTCCAGATCGAGCACCAGCGGGAGGGCCTCGGAGGCGAAGTCCTCGTAGTACGCGGTCACGTCGTTGGAGGTGTACGCGTTGGAGGTGCCCCCCGACGCTTCCAGGCGGCGGTCGAATTCCTTCGGGCCATACTTCTTCGACCCGTTGAACATCATGTGCTCGAAGAGGTGCGAGATGCCGGTGATGCCGGGACGCTCGTTGCGCGAGCCCACCCGAAAGAAACTGTAGAGCGTACAGACGGGCAACGAGGTGTCCGGCAGCAGCCGGATCTGCAGCCCGTTGTCCAGGCTGCGTTCCTCGACAGGGAAGTCCTTTTCCGAGAGCGGCATCAGTCCTCGCCGGGCGGGTGCAGAGGCTTCATCATGACCTGCTCCGCGGGGGTCATCAGCCTCTTGCGGGTGTTGCATTCCTTGCAGGCCGCGACGACGTTGCCCTTCGCACTCTGCCCCCCGCGGGCGACCGGGACGATGTGATCCATGGTCAGCGTCGCGGGCGGCACGGTCCGGCCGCAATACGCGCAGATGCCGCGTTGGATCCGCCGCCGCCACCACGCCGTCTTCCGCAACGCGCGGGCTTTCTCGCGCTGGCGGGCGACGTGGGCGGGGTCGGCGGCGAGGTCGAACCACTCTTCCGTCATGCGCGAAGCGTTGTAACCCGCCGGGGCAGCGGCTTCCATGGCTGGGTAGCGGGTTTCCCACCCCCCAAGCGCCTGCTCGCTGGCCTGCACCTTGGCACGGAGCGTGTAGATGCCCGTCCGCAGAGCGTCGTCTTCGTTGGGGGTGCCGGATGGGGCGGCGGGCATTGGCAGGTGTGCTGGTCGCGGCGGCCTGCGGAGGCGCGAGCCAATCCAACGTGCGCGCCTTGGGCGGCATGCTCTCCGTCGCTCCCGCAACGCTCGACTTCGGCGACGTTGCCCTGGGAAGGGAGCAGACGCGCCGCATCACGGTCCGCAATACCGGCCTGGTCTCCATGACCGTGGCGCACCTGGACCAGTTCCAGGACCCGGCGTTCGAGGTGACGGGCTTGCCGGCTACGCTCGGACCGGGCGCCTTCCTGGACGTGAGCGTGCGCTATCGGCCGCCCCAGCTGGGCGCGTATGAGCGCATGCTGCGGATCGCGACAGACTCCCCCGCGAGCAACGGCGCGGACGTGGACCTCCGCGGCAATGCCGTGCGCGGGCTCGCCACGCTTTCCGGCGATTCGTTCGATTTCGGTCCGGTGGTGGTGAACGAGCCGGCGACGCAGGACCTGCTCGTGACGAACAACGACGGCCACGCCGAGACTGGTATCGCCATCGCTCCGTCCCAGGACCCGGCGGTGTTCTCGGTCGCGCCCGGCGGCGAGCAGGCGATCCCGGCCGACCAGTCGATGATCGTCCGGCTGCAGTTCCGGCCCGACCGGCTGGCGAGCTTCAGCTCCACCATTTCCGTCACTCCCTGCCCCACCTGCTCGCCGCGACAGATCAACCTGACCGGCAAGGGCGTCGACAAGCTGCTCGTGGTCCAGCCGGAAACGCTCGATTTCGGTGAGCTGAAGCTTGCGGCGGAGTCCACGCAGTCGTTCACCGTCACGAACATCAGCAAGGCCCCGGTCTCGATCGACGCGCTGACCCTGACCGGAAGCTCGAACCTCACGGCGACGCTCGGCGGCGCCACGCCTCCGCGGACCTTGGGACCGGGGGAGACCGTCAGCGGGACGGCGCGGTTCCTCGCCCAGCAGCTCGGGGTCCAGCAGGCGCAGGCTTCGTTCCAGGCCTCCGACGGAGGACCGGGGATTCTCGCGATGACGGGCACCGGCATCGGAGCCGTGCTGCAGGCGCGACCGAAGTCGCTGTTCGTCGGAGCGACCGCCATCGGTACCACCCGGTCGGGCGTGGTCACGGTCACCAACGTCGGTGTGGATCCGCGGCAGGTTGCGCCGCTGGCGTTGACGGGGGTGTGGATCGACCGGAACGACGGGACCTGGTCCGTCCAGGGGGGCGCGATGATGGTCGGCGAGCCCGGCGCGAAGGTCGATTTGCCGGTCTCCTTCACGCCGCGCGTGCCTGGAATGTCGCAGGCGACGCTCGTGATCGAGTCGAACGACGGCATGCATCCCCACGTCGAAGTTCCCCTGTCGGCGATCGGGCGCGACCTGCTGCCCTGTTCGCTCCAGGTCTCGCCCGGGACCCCGGTGGACTTCGGAGCGCAGCGGCCCTTCGTTCCCATCGTCGAAGGATTCGAGCTGATCAACAAGACCGCCGACGACTGCATCGTGGGCGACCCCGCGATCGTCTCCGGCGCGCCGGCCTTTCGCTGGCCGGGCGGCGTAGCGCCTTCGGGCCGCACTCTGCCCCCAGGGGGACGGATGTCGGTGCGCGTCGAGTTCATGGCGGAGCAGGCGCAGACGTTCTCCGGGGCCGTCCGCTTCTACGTCAGCAACCGATCGGCGCCGTCGATGACCGTCGACCTGGTCGGATCGGGCGGCGTCAGCTGCTTCTTCGTCACGCCGCCGACCGTGGACTTCGGACCGACCATCCTCGGCTGCGGCATCCCCGACCAGTACGCGTATGCAGTGAACCAGTGCAGCTTCCCGGTGACGGTGACGCGCGTCGACACCACCGGCGCACCGTTCTCGGCGAGCGCGTCCTTGCCCGTCCGGATCCAGCCGAACACCAATCTTCCGATCGCCATCTCCTATCGTCCGCCGGCGACCGGGGACGACGTCGGCGCGGTCCAGGCATGGACCGACATGCGCGCCGAGCCGTTCCAATCGGGGATCACCGGCGGCGCGCAGACTGCCGCGACCATCGTCGATCAGTGGGACCAGAGCACGCCCAAGGTCGACATGCTGATCGTCATCGACAACAGCGGCTCGATGAAGGAGGAGCAGCAGGCTCTGGCGCAGAGTCTCGACCGGCTCTGGAACCGCATTGAGCGCGCGAATGCGGACTACCACATCGCCGTCACGACCACCGGAATGCACCCGTTCACCTCCGGCCTCAACCACTGCCCCGGCGGCGCCGAGGGCGGAGAGGCAGGACGCTTCTTCCCCGTGAACAACGAGCGGCCGCGCCTGCTCACGCCACAGACACCGAACGTGCGCGACGTGCTCTTCGCCAACACCAACGTGGGAATCTGCAACTACGACGAGCGCTTCCTGGACCCCGTGCTCGCCGCCCTCAGCGACCCGCTGATCAGCTCGACCAAGGCCCCGGGAACTCCCTGGCCCAACGACGGCAACGCCGGCTTCTTGCGCGACGACGCGCGCCTTGCGCTCCTGGCGGTGAGCGACGCGGATGACGCGAACGACATCATCAATCCTCCGCCGGTGAGCGAGTACGTGCGGCGTCTGGTGCAGGTGAAGAGGGGCGCGCTCGATCTCATCTCCTTCGCCGGCATCGTTCCTTTGACGCACTGCGAACCGCAGGCGGAAGGCATCGGGACGCGCTACATCGAGCTGGCGAAGGAGCTCAACGGGCATCTCGAGGACATCTGCGACCTGCGCAATTTCGGCGCGATGCTGGAAAGCTCGCTGGGTGGGCTCCTGATGCCGCTCTCCAGCTTTCCGCTTTCCGCGCGCCCGCGCGATCCGCAGGCGATCGCGGTCACGGTGGATGGCGCATCCGTGACCAACTGGACGTACGATCCGGCGGCGAACCGCATCGTGTTCCCGGCGAGCGCAGTGCCACCGCCCGGCTCCCACATCACCGCCAGGTACGAGCCGGGCTGCCTGTGAGCGGCCGCACGCCCGGCGCAGCGGACGATCGGGCGTGAAATGCTTGCACGGCCTGCCGGTCGGGGAGATCATCGATCGACCGGCATGGCCATCACGAAATCTCCCGTCGATTCGGTCCAGGACGTTCTCCGGGACCCCGAAATCCGCCGGCTCCTCGACAGACCCGAGCACCAGGGCCTCGAGCTGCCGCACAGCAGGCAGATCTATACGAACCGCGCGCTGCAGATGGACCAGATCGGCGTGGTCGGATTCGACATGGACTACACGCTGGCCGTGTACTCCATGCGGCAGATCGAAGAGCTCGCCTTCCACATGACGCTGGACCGGCTGGTGGCCGGGCGCGGGTACCGGGCCGAGCTGCGCAACCTCAATTACGACCACGAGTTCGTCATCCGCGGTCTGGTGGTCGACAAGGACTTCGGCAACATCTTCAAGATGGACCGGCACAACCACGTCGGCCGCTGCTATCACGGAAGGCGGCAGCTCTCGCTCGACGAGCGCCGGGCGCTCTACCAGACCAACGAGAAGATCCGGTTGAGCCTGCCGCGCTTCGCCTGGATCGATACGCTCTTCAGCCTTCCCGAAGCGTGCCTCTACGCGGAGATCATCGAGGGGCAGGAGGGGCGCGGCGAGAAAGTCGACTACCACAAGCTCTACGACGACACGCGGGAGAGCATCGACGAGGTGCACCGCGACGGGTCCCTGAAGAGCGAGGTGCGCAAGGACCTGGGGCGATTCATCAAGCCCGATCCGGAGCTGCCCTCGGCGCTGCACAAGCTGCGCTCCGGGGGGAAGAAGCTGTTCGTGCTCACGAACTCCCTGTGGGACTACACGGACGCCGTGATGAGCTTTCTGCTCGACGCGCGGCTGCCCGAGTATCCGTCGTGGCGGAACTACTTCGACTACATCGTGGTGGGGGCGCAGAAGCCGGCGTTCTTCGCCGAGCACAGCCCGTTCATCGAGCTCAATCCCGACGGCACGGTGGCGCGCTCGCAAGTCGATGCGCTGGAGCGCGGCAGGATCTACGAAGGCGGCAACCTCTTCGACTTCGAGCGGATGACGGGGTTCGCGGGCGACCGCGTGCTCTACGTCGGCGATCACATCTACGGCGACATCATCCGCAATCGGAAGGCGTCGCAGTGGCGGACCTGCTTCGTCGTGCAGGAGCTGGAGCGGGAGATCGAGTACATCGAGGCGCACGCCGAGGACGTGGTCCGCCTCAACGAGCTCGACGAGCTGCGCGCGAGACTCGACGACATGATCAACCATCACAAGCTGCTGCTCAACGCGATGGATCGACGGATCGAGCGGGGCGGGCCGCTGCCGGCGGACCTCGAGCCACGGCGGCAGCGCGAGAAGCAGGACCTGGAGAAGCTGCGTCGCGCGTTCAGGACCACGCTTGCCGAGGGGGCGGAGCTGGAGGCCCGATTCGAGACGGGCGCGAATGCCTATTGGGGGTTGGTGTTCAAGGAAGGAAACGAGAACTCCCGCTTCGGCGAGCAGGTGGAGGACTACGCCGACCTGTACACGTCGAGGGTCTCGAATTTCCTCTACTATTCTCCGATGCAGGTGTTCCGCTCGCCGCGCGCCACCATGCCCCACGAACGGACGACGCTAAGGCGCGGATAGTCCCAAGGCAGCGCGCGGAACCCCGCGGCGCGGAACCCCGCGGCGCTGCGGGAGAGCCGGCGCCACCCCGCGCCGGGCTACGCGGCCGCCGAAGGCGGCTTAGCGACTACGCTTTAGCCGGTACAGGTTGAATGCCGCACACGGTCACGACATCTCACGTGGCGCCGAAGTCGCCCTGAGGTCACCATGAGGGGAATGAGCCCCCGCGTCCTCCCGCTGCTTGCATTCATCTCCGGCCCGGTCTTCGCGCTGGGCGTCGCGCCCGCACACCTGCAGCCCGGGCCCACGCTTTCCCTTCCCTGGGCCGAGCACGGGCGCCTCTCCCAAGTGACGGGACGTTCGGGCGTCGGATGGTCGCAGGAGGCATACGTCGTGCCGCAGCGGCCGGGAAAGAACCTGGTCCGGTATTTCGATTATCAATGGCGCGATTACGATTATCTGTCGGACGACGGCTCCGCCGGGCTGCGGCTCTATTTCTATGACCGCGAATATCCCGTGGCGCGCATCGCGGGTGGCCTGATTCGCGAGAGCTGGCGGTACCTGAGCGATCGCTTCCAGTACAAGCCGTCGTTCCGCGTCCCCTACATCCTTTACAACACGTACCGCGAGTTCCTGGAGACCAACGTCTTCGCGGTCCAGGAGGGCGTGCTCGGCGTCACCAGCCCACAGGACCTGCGGATGTCCTTGCCGTACGCGGGAGAGCGGGAGTTCTTCAAGCTGGTCTCGACGCACGAGATGACGCACCAGTTCCACATCCAGAAGGTGGCGGAGCGCGCCGCCAGCGCCGGGCTCGAGAGCCCCATCGGGATGATGCCGCTCTGGTTCATCGAAGGACTCGCCGAGTACTACGCGCACAACCAGCAGATGGACAGCGAGACGGAGATGTTCCTCCGCGACATCGTGCTGAACCCGAACGGCGAGATCGGCTACGACTTCCCGTCGCTCGCCGAGGATCGGCCGTATTCGTACCTGTATACGTACAAGTACGGGCAGGCGAAGCTGGTGTTCCTCAGCGAGGTGTACGGCGAGCGGGTGATCCAGGGCGTGCTCGATCAGAGCCCGAGGCTGGCGGGCGGCGGTCGCGGTCGCGGCGACTCTCGCGAGGGATTCATGCAGCTCCTCGGCCACGTCGCCGGCGACACGCCGGCGCAGATGAACGCCCGGTGGTCCACCTGGGCGCGCAAGCGCGTGATGCGCACGTATCTCGACGCCAAGCAGGACCTGCCCGACGTCACCGAGCTGAAGCTGTCGGACGAGCTGGACGCCTTCACCAGCTCGAAGGACGGCAACCTGCTCTTCTACCGCGGCGTCGAGCGCGAGACGGCGCGCGCCAAGCTGATCGTGCTCGACCGCCGCGACCCTTCGTCGGCAACGCAGATCGCGATCGACCAGCATCCGGGGACGGAGAGCCTGCACCCGGTGCTGCGGTCGGTGATGGCGGTGAGCGACGACGCCATCGCCTGGTTCGCGCAGTCGGGCGATTCCGACGTCCTGCACGTGCGGTCGCTCCGGCGGCAGGAGCGGAAGCCGGGCAAGTCCCCGCGCGTGCGCGTCGATCTCAAGCTCGGCGAGACCCGGGTGATCCGGGTCATCCGCGACGGACTGATCGAGGCGGGCGATCCCACCTTCAGTCCGGACGGGACGCAGCTCGCCTTCTACGGACTCGACCGCGACGGCAAGATCGACATCTACACGCTGAACCTGCAGGACAAGGATCCGCACGTCCGCCGGCTGACCGACGACCTGTACAGCGAGCGAGATCTGTCCTGGGGCGACGACGGCATCATCTACGCCAGCGACGCGACCGAGAGCAGCCGGTACAACCTCTTCCGGATCGACCCCGAGCACGGAACCCGCACCCGGCTCACCGACGCTCCCGTCGACCAGCGCTATCCAGTGACGCTCGCCGGCGGCGCGATCGTGTTCGCCAGCGACGCGGGCGGCAAGTACGACCTGTGGTTCATGCAGAACGGCCGGATCAAGCGCGTGACCGACTTCGCGACCGCGCTCTCGCACCCCGGCCTGGCTCCCAACGGCCTGTACGGAGTGGCGTTCTATGGCGCGCGCTTCCGCCTCTTCGAAGTGCAGACTCCCGCGCTGCTGAGCGTCGACGAACAGGACGCGGTCCCGCCCAGCTATCTCGCGACCATCGACAAGCCGCAGCCGTTTCCGGACGAACCGATTCCGCAGAACGCGCCCACCTACGATCCCTACGACGTCGGCAAGAACTGGAAGGTGGAGGGCGGCGGCGCGGCCATCGGCGGAGCGGGCGTCGGATTCGCTCCGGTGGGATCGGGCGGGGTGCTCTTCGCGGACATCATGCGCGACCGGTCTGCGCTCATCAACCTGGCCATCTATGGGTCCTTCGATCTCACGGATGCCCTCGCGTTCTACGTGGACAGGTCGCAGCGGCTGACCTGGGGCATCGGCGCGTTCCACACCTTCCAGCAGGGCCGCGATACGCAGTTCCCGTCGGCGCGCCAATGCTTCCAGCCGCTCACGGTGGCGAACCAGGCGGCGGCGTGCGAGATCCTCTACCTGCAGCGCGAATTCGGCGTGGAGGGGCTGCTGTCGTACCCGTTCTCGACGTTCAGCCGGCTCGACGCAAGCGCACGCTTGATGGGGGTGACGCGAAGCTTCTTCGACAACTTCGCCTACGACCGCTTCGGTTACCCCTCGGCCAACGTGCCCGCGGACGAGCTGTCGGCGATCAAGGGATCGGATCCGCAGGGCGAAGTGAGCCTCGGCTATGGCTGGGATACCACCCGCTACGGACCGGGCGGATCGATCGGCGGCACCTCGCTGCTGGTCCAATTGGGCGGCGGCGACATTCCCACGCGCGGCCTCGACGGCTTCTACACATACCTGCAGGCGGACGCGATCCACACCTTCCGGGTGGTGGGCCGGAGCAAGCTGAACCTGCGCCTCGCTGCCGGCGCGGCGCAGGGCAGCCGGTTCGGGCGACGCTTCTATCTCTCGAGCTTCGACAACCTGCGCGGGTTCCGCTGGGGCGATGCCCGCCTGCTCGGCGACGGCTACTACGTCGGCCAGGCGGAGTTCCAGTTCCCGCTCGACGTACTGATCCGCTTCGCCTTCTTCAGCGGCCTGACCGGCGTAGTCGGATTCGATTTCGGCGGCGTGGTCGATTCGAACCACGCCGTCCTCAACCACTCCGGACGGGGCTGGACGAAGCTGCACTCGACGCTCACCGACGCCTGGGCGAACCGAACTGCGGATTACGTGCTCGGCGTGAACTTAGGATTCGGCCCCTTCGAGCTGCGCGTCCAGTTCGCCCACGGCATCGACGTCGGCGGGCTGGTTCCGGAGCAGGACTCCCACGGCAACCCCACCTGGGTGCCAAACATCTCGCTGCACTACGTGTACTTCTAGGAGATCCCTCACGCACTGCCTGTGATGCACGCTCTAGATCCGGCGCCTTCGGCGCCTCCACCAAGGGGGAGCTCGCTCCCCCCTGGACCCCCAAGAGCATCGAATGAACGAGCGGGCGGCTGCTCGTTGAAAACGCGGCGCTGCGTGCCGACCCTTGGCCCACATCGGGAGGCAGCATGTCGCTCACAATGGAATGGAACGGCGCGCGGTTGCGGAAGGAAGCGGCCCTGATACCGCCGCGGGCGGCGCTCGGCGCGAGCATGGTCTACCACGGGCTCTTAAAACTGCGGGAGGGAGCGCCGGAGCAGGTGGGCGGGTGGTTCGAAAACATCGGGTTGAAACCGGGCAAGCCTCTCGCCATCGCCACGGGAGTCGCCGAGATGTTCGCGGGAGTCGCCGCGATCCTCGGCCTGTGGACGCGGCCGGCAGCGCTCGCAGTCCTCGTCACCCAGTCCTTCGCCGTCGGCAGGGTGCACGCGAAGAACGGTTACGACGTCACCAAGGGCGGGTTCGAGTACAACATCGCCCTGATGTGCATCGCGGGCGCCCTCCTCATCGCCGGCCCCGGCCTGTTTTCGGCCCACGAGGGCATCGAGCGACTTGCCGAAGGCCGCGGCCCGAGAAAGTTTCTCCGCAAGGCCCGGCCCTCGCCGCTTCTCCGCTTCATCAAGCTGCTCAAGTAGGCCGGAGTCCCGTGCCGGCTGAACCAACAAGCCCCGCCCTACCCGGCTGAACCGCCCCCGCGATTCACCGACGCGCCGCGACAAGAACTGGCGCCCCGGCCGCCACCGTCCCTGCGAGCATGCCGAGCACCCCCGCGACGCCGGCGATGGTGCACCCCAGCGCTCCAGTCAGCGCGGCGACGGCCACCGCCGCGGCGACAAACCGCCGATCCGGCTCCCGGCGCGCCGCGCTTCTCGCGATCATCACGCCAGCGACCGCTCCGCCCACCACGCACGCAGGCAAACACAGCGACATGCACGCCGGACCGAAGCAGGCGTGACCCAGCGTCGCCATCAGCAGCGGCATCCCGAGCGGAGCAGCGCCGGCAATGAGACCCGGCACGATGCCGCGCCCACCCGGCCCCCCCGCGTACGAACCACCGACGCAGACGACAAGGAGCGTTCCGGCCAGCGCGCTGGTCAACGCCAACGGCCGCCCGCAGGCGACCGCCGCGGCCGCCGCCGCGAGGACGAATGGCGCGACACGGAGCGCTGCCCGCAGCCGCCCCAACTCGTACGCACGCCGGGCGCGCATCTCCAGCGCGACCGCGCTCTCATTCGCTGCCATGTCGCGTCCTCCAGGCGAGCCGGAAACGCGCGAGCGCCCGCGCCAGGCGCTTGCGAAACGTCGCGCCCTGCACTGCCCGCGGCCCGCCGGCCATCGCCATGATCGTCTCCAGATCCATCGGTCGAAGGCTCCCCAGCACCGCCTCGGCGGCGACTGAGAGGTCGCGCTCGATCGCCACTTCCTCCGGCGACGCGCGCACATCTGCGCGCTCCGGCGGTGGAACCGGCTCCTCGCGACGCCGCTGGCGCTGGCGCCGCAACGTCCGGCACTCCGACGCTGCGATCCCCAGCGCCCAGGCGAGCGCATCGCGGTCCCCGTCGTACTCGCCCGCGCGTGAGAACACGCGCAGCAGCGCAGCCTGCGCCGCATCCTCGCCATCGGCCGCTCCGACATAGCGGACGGCGAACGCGCGAAGCCGCGGCCAGAGCAGAGCGAACGCCGGCGAAAAGGCGCCGCGATCGCCGTCTGCAAGCCGCTGCATCAGCCGCCGCAGCTCGGCGCGCTCGCCGCCCTCCACACCCGCGGCTACCTCTTGCTCAGCGGGCAATCTTCGCACGGGATGGGACAATTCTCCCCGCACGGCAGGCTGCACCGCAAGCCATTCCCCGCCCACGCAAGCGCAGGCAACGAGAGCGCCGCAATCAGCGCGACCCACTTGAGCCTCATGTCGACCTCCTGTTCCGGCCGCGCACATCTGCGCGGCCTTCACCTCCTCTAGGCGCGAGAGCCCGCCCGCGTGACAGGCAGCCTCGCACAGGGGTCTGACAACCCGGCAAATGAGCGCCCCCACTCGACCGCGCCCGTGGTAGAGAGCGCACCCCCATGGCCACGCTGCTGCTCGCGGTCCTCCTCGCCCTCCGACCTTTCACTCCGGAAGAGCTGCTCGCCACCCGCCGGGCCGACGACGTCCAGGTCTCGCCGGATGGCCGCTGGGCATCGATCACCGTCCGGCAGAAGAACCTCCAGACCAACAAGGACGACAAGGACATCTGGCTCCTCTCGCTTCCCTCCGGACAGCCGCGTCAGTTCACCCGAAACGGCCGCAGCGAGCACGCCCGCTGGTCTCCCGACTCGAGGCAGCTCCTCATCGTCCGCGAGAGCCAGCTCTGGCTGTACGATCTAAACGGCGGCGACGCCCACGCGATCACCGCGTTGAGCGGCGGCGCGGACGCGGGCGTCTTCTCTCCCGACGGCCGCTGGATCGCCTTCAGCAGCGAGGTCTATCCGCAATGCGGCGGGAACGACGCCTGCAACAAGGAGCGCAAGGAGCAGCATGACAAGAGCGGCGTCCAGGCGCGCATCGTCGACCACCTCTTCGCGCGCCATTGGACCGAGTGGAAGGAGGGGAAGCGGACGCACGTCTTCGTCATGCCCTCCGGAGGCGGCCCCGTCCGCGACGTCACGCCGCTCGACTCTGACTGGCCCAGCGTCCGCGTCGGCGGAGGCGACGACTTCCGGTTCACCCCCGACGGCGAGCTGATCATCAGCAGCAAGCCCGCGCAGCGCGAAGCCTGGAGCACCAACGGCGACCTCTGGCTCATCGACCGCAACGCCGGCCCGCCGCGAAACCTCACGACCGACAACCACGGCGACGACGCGCAGCCGCGCCCCTCTCCCGACGGCCGCTACCTGGCGTGGACCTCGCAAGCTCGAGACGGCTACGAGTCCGACCAGTGGAAGCTGAAGATCCAGGATCGTCAGACGGGGCGGATCGTCGCGGTCGACGTCGACGGCGACGACGTCGGCAATTTCGTCTGGCGCCGCGACAGCAAGGGCCTCGTCGCCTCCGTCGGGCAGAAAGCCCGACACTGGCTCTACGCGGTGTCGCTGGAGGGCAAGTACCGCCGCTTCACCGAGGTCCCCGTGGGCGGCGGCGACTTCGACCTGACCCCGGACGGCATCGCCATCGTCGCCGCTGCCGCACTCACCCGGCCGCCGGAGATCGTCGCCGTCAAACCCGGCGCGCAGGCGGTGCGGATCTCCCGCTTCAACGACGAGCAGTACAAGGAACTGAACCTCGGCACCGTCGAAGAGCTGTGGGTCGACGCAAAGGACGGCACCAAGGTGCGCTCCTTCGTGGTCCGCCCCGCGAACCCAGCGGCGAAGCTTCCCCTGCTGGTGCTGATCCACGGAGGCCCGCAGGGTTCGTGGGAGGACGCCTGGAGCATGCGCTGGAACGCAGCGGTGTTCGCTGCCCGCGGCTACGTCGTGCTGCTCACCGACTTCCACGGCTCGACCGGCTACGGCCAGAAGTTCAAGGAACAGATCTCCGGCGACTGGGGCGGCCTCGCCTACGACGACGTCATGCGCGCAACCGACGCCGCCGAGAAGCTGTCCTTTGTCGAGACCGGCCACACCTGCGCCGCCGGCGCGAGCTACGGCGGCTACATGATCGACTGGATCGCGGGCCACACAGACCGGTTCAAGTGCCTGGTCTCCCACGACGGCGTGTTCGACCTGGTCAGCGAGTACGGTTCCACCGAGGAGCTCTGGTTCCCGGAATGGGAATTCCGCGGGCCGCCCTGGGAGAACCCGGACCTGTACCGCCGGCTCTCCCCCAGCAGCTACGTGCAGAACTTCAAGACACCGACGCTAGTCGTGCAGGGCGAGCTGGACTTCCGGGTTCCCGTCGAGCAGGGGCTCGGCATGTTCACCGCGCTTCAGCGTCGGGGAGTCGAATCGCGCATCCTCTACTTCCCGGACGAGGGCCACTGGGTCTTGAAGCCGAGGAACAGCCAGCTCTGGTACCGGACCGTGCTCGACTGGATCGACGCCCATGCCAAGCCGCGAAATAAACAGGCCTCCCGGCCGTAGGCCGCGCGCCTGCGCATCGCCAACTGGAGATCGAATGAAGCGACTTCTGCTCGCCGTCGCCGTCGCCGCCTGCAGCTCGGCGCCGCAAACGAAGCCCGCCAACGAACCCGCGACCGGCGCGACGGCCACCCAGACTCCCCCTTCGCCCGCGAATCCGCCCGGAGCTGCGACGGCCGGAACGCCCTCTTCCGCTCCTCCCGCCGCAGGCCAGCCGGCGACGCCCCCTGCATCCGGCGCGGCGGGCAGCGCAGTGGCGCAGGCGAAGCCGGAGCCGCCGTCCATCGACGAGAGCGCGATGGACAAGTCGATCGATCCCTGCACCGACTTCTACCAGTACGCCTGCGGGAGCTGGCTGAAGAAGACGCCCATTCCCGACGACCGGGCGAGCTGGGGCCGCGGCTTCAGCGAGATCTTCCAGCGCAACGAGGCGCTGATGCACGACATCCTCGAGAAGAACGCGCGTGGCGAGGCCGACTCCGCCGATCCGTTCTCGCAGAAAGTAGGTGACTTCTACGGGACCTGCATGGACGAGCAGAAGGCGGAGACGGCGTCGCTGCAGGCGCTGCAGAGCGATCTGAAGAGAATCGACGCCATTCGCGACGTGAAGGGCCTCGCGCAGCAGGTGGCCTATCTGCAGGCGCGCGGCGCCCCCGCCCTTTTCGGCTTCGCGTCCCAGCAGGACTTCAAGGACGCGACCGAGGTGATCGGCGGCGCCGACCAGGGTGGCCTCGGACTGCCGGACCGCGATTACTATCTGAAGGACGATGCGCGCATGAAGGAGCTACGCACGCTCTACCAGGACCACGTCGCCAGGATGCTGGCTCTCGCCGGCGCGCCGGAGACCGCGGCGAAACAGCAGGCGCAGGTGGTGATGAATCTGGAAACCGCGCTCGCGAAGGTGTCGATGGACAAGGTAGAGCGGCGCGATCCCAACAAGGTGTACCACCGCCTGGAGCGCGCCGGATTGAAGAAGGCGGCGCCGCACTTCCTCTGGGACGTCTATTTCGCGGAGCTCGGGGCGCCGGACGTGCAGGCCATCAACGTCCTGGTGCCGGGGTTCTTCAGCGGCATGGACAAGCTCGTCGCCCAGCCTTCGAAGCTGAACGATGTGAGGACGTACTTGCGCTGGACGGCGGTGGAGAGCGCCGCCAACGCGCTGGGAAGGAGCTTCGTCGAGGAGAAGTTTCGTCTGACCAAGGCCTTGACGGGGGCCAAGGCCATCCTGCCGCGCTGGAAGCGCTGCGTGCAGATGACGAACAACGCGATGGGCGAGGCCGTCGGGCGCAGCTTCGTCGCCGCCACCATCGGCGACGAAGGAAAGAAGATCGCCAGCGAGATCATCGAAGGCATCGAGGGCGCCTTCGAGCGCAACCTGGCCGAGGTGTCGTGGATGGACGAAGCGGCTCGGGCCGCGTCGAAGGACAAGCTGAAGAAGATCAACAACAAGATCGCCTATCCGAAGAAATGGCGCGACTACTCGAGCATGGACATCGGGAAGGAGTCGCTGCTGGCGAATCTGAACGAGGCGGCGCGCTTCGAGACCAAGCGCGATCTGGACAAGATCGGCAAGCCCGTCGATCGCAACGACTTCCAGCTCAGCCCCGTGGCGGTGAACGCGTACTACGATCCCTCGCTGAACGAGATGGTATTCCTCGCCGGAATCATGCAGACACCGTTCTTCAAGACGGGAGCTCCGGAGCCGGCGAACTACGGCGGCCTGGGAATGGTCGCCGGCCATGAGCTGACCCACGGCTTCGACGATCAGGGCCGGCAGTTCGACGGGGACGGCAACCTGCACGAATGGTGGTCGAAGAACGTAGGCGACGCGTTCAACGAGCGCGCCGAATGCGTGGCCAAGCAGTACGACGCGTACCCCGCGGTGGACGACACGAAGCTGAACGGACACCTGACGCTGGGCGAGAACATCGCCGACATTGGCGGCCTGAAGATGGCCCTGCAGGCGCTGCGCCAGAAGCGCGGCGGCCAGGTGGAACCGAAGACGGAGCAGGACTTCTTCGTCGCCTTTGCACAGACCTGGTGCACGAACTACCGCCCGGAAGCAGCGCGGTTGCAGGCGCAGACGAATCCGCATTCCACGGCACAATGGCGCGTGAACGGGCCGATCTCCGACAACCCGGACTTCGCCAAGACGTTCTCCTGCAAGGCCGGAGCTGCGATGGCGCCGCAGAACCGCTGCACCGTCTGGTAGCCGCATTCTTGCGCCCACCGGCGGTGGGCGAGTAGGAAGGAGAGGATGGATCCGGCCTCGTTCAGCCTCTTGGTGAAGGCGCTGGAGCCCGCGCTCGGGCTGCTGGCGTTGTCGATCCTGCCCATTGGCATCACCTGGATCGTGAAGCACCACAAGCTGCGGATGCGGGAGCTGGATATCGAGGAGCGGATGCTTCCGAAGAGCACCGAGACGCGACTGTCGGCGATCGAAGCGAGGTTGGCGTCGATCGAGCAGGCCGTTGGCGCGCCGTCTCAACGGTCCCTGGGGGAACGTGCCGCGCTCCTCGAGGGACCGGCGACGCGGGAAGAGCCGGAAGCAGCGCCGCCGGTCCGCGGGCGAGAGCGCTGACGATTGCAGGGGGAATGGGAGCTCCCTGAATCGCAGCTCGAGGCGCGGTTGCGCACCTGGGCGATTCCCGTTGCGCTCGGCGGGTCGTTCCTGCTCGTTGCGACCGGCCCCGGGCGCTTCCTCGTCCGCGTCTTCCTCAGCATGTGGGTGCACGAGATCGGCCACGCCACTACGGCGTGGCTGTGCGGATTTCCCGCCTTTCCCGGTCCCTGGCTGACGCCGATGGCGCAGTCGAGATCGCCCCTGTTCGGACTCATCGTCTTCCTGGCGCTCGGCGTGGGAGTGGCGCTCCAGCTCTTCTGCACGCTCGCTCTCTCCGTTTCGCGGGCGAAGCAGCTCGTCGTCTTCATGGGCGATGGCGGCTGCCTCGTGCTCGGATCGCTCCTCATGCTCACCGTCTACGCGCCGGAGGACAGCTCGCTGAAACGCGGGTGGTTGCGCTGGGGCTTCCTTGCCATCGGCGCCGCAGCGTTTGCCGACGCTTTCACGCAGTGGTGGGCTTCGCGGACCGACTTCGATCGGATTCCCTTCGGCATGAACGAAGGCGCCGGGCTCAGCGATCCCAGCGTGCTGAGCGAAAACTTCGGCTGGTCGACGAACCAGATCGTGCACCGCTACGTCGCGCTCGGCTTCGCCTGCCTGACGGTCGTCGCCATCGCATACGTGCGCGGCCTGATGCGCGCTCGCAGCGACTGAGCGCGCATCGCGGTCTCAGCTCGTCACCCCGAACAGCGCCTGCATCTCCGCGTACGTGACGGCGCCTTCGCCCAGCCCGGTCCAGGTCCCGCGTGTCTTGAGCTCCGAGGCAAACTGGCGCAGCCGTCCGTACGCGACCCGCGAGGGACCGGAGCCGAGACTGACGCGCCGCACGCCCATCCGCTGCAGGTCGGCGAGCGGCGGCGATGCCGGCGTTCCCAGCACGTTCAAAGGCCCGCGAATTTCCCGCGCCAGCCGGGCGATCGCCTCCCGATCTGCGACGAACGGCACGAACGCGCAGTCCGCTCCCGCCGCGAGGTAGGCATTCGCGCGGCGGATCGCCTCCTCGATCCCCGCCTTGGGAAACGAGTCGGTCCTGGCGTTGATCACCAGATGAGGCGCCGCCGCCCGCGCGGCGCGCACGCGCTCCACCTGCACCTCCATCGGCAGAAGCGCTCCCTCAGGCTTGGCATCCTCCAGATTCATCCCGACCGCGCCGGCAGCGATCACGCCCCGCGCGGTTTCCGCCGCGGCCTCCGCCGTCACCCCGTACCCGGCCTCCATGTCCGCGGTCACTGGCACGGCGACCGACGCCGCGATGCGGCGGACCATGTCCAGCATCTCGGCCCTGCTGATCCGCTCGCCATCCGGATAGCCGAGCACGTTGGCGACGCCGGCGCTGGACGTCGCAACCG
>VBKI01000061.1 GCA_005879535.1 Deltaproteobacteria bacterium
GAATAACGGAGCGCGGCTCACCACGGTCTCGACGGATTACGTGTTCGACGGGATGAAGGGGAGCTACTCCGAAGATGATGCGCCCAATCCGCGCAGCATTTATGCGCGGACAAAGCACATAGGCGAGGAAGCGGCGTTGATCCTCGCGGATGACGTCGCCGTCTGTCGTACAGCGCTTGTCTACAGCGCACGCCGTGGAGTGAAGTGGACGTTTCCGCTGACGGTCCTCGAGTCGCTTCGCGCTGGTAAGCAGGTGAAGGCATTCACGGACCAGATCGGTTCCCCCACGTTGGCGGACAATGCGGCCGAGATGGTGATCGGCGTCCACCGCTCCGGCGCGCGCGGGATCTTCCACTGCGCCGGGGCGACGGAGATTTCCCGGGTAGACTTCTGCCGCGCCCTGGCGCGCAAGCTCGGAGCCGACGAGGCGTTGATCGTTCCCGTGCGGCTCGCGGAAATGAAGCTGCCGGCGCCGCGGCCGTTGAAGTGCGGGCTGCGCGTGGACAAGGTCCGAGGTCTTCTCGGGGCGTCGGTACCGCTGCCGCTGGAGGCCGCGATGGACCGCTTCCTCGCGGAGCGCTCGCGATGACGGAGCTGGCGGACACCGCGCCCGCCGCGGGCACGCTCGGCCATCCTTCGCGCAGGTCGGCGCTAGGGGAGCTCCTGCAGTACCGGCCGCTGGTGGCGATGCTCGTCGTGCGCGAGCTGAAGGTCCGCTACAAGCGCAGCATTTTCGGGCTGCTCTGGACGATGCTGAACCCGCTGCTCCTGATGGTGGTCTACACCGTGGTCTTCGCCACCATCATGAAGGCGCCGCAGCGGAACTTCGCCATCTTCCTTCTCTCCGGTCTCCTCCCCTGGCTGTTCTTCAGCATCGCGGTCCTGCAGGGACTCCACTCCATCCTCGTCAACCAGGAGCTGATCCGGAAGGTGCGGGTGCCGCAGGCCGTGTTTCCGCTCGCGGTGGTGGCCTCGAATCTCGTCAATTTCACGCTCTCGCTGGCGCCGCTTCTCCTTTTGATGGCAGTCCTCCGGCAACCGTTCACGGCGGCATTGTTCTTCCTGCCCGTGGCCACCCTGATCCTGACGGTCTTTACCAGCGGCGTGACGCTTCTCTTCGCCACCTTCACCGTTTTCTTCCGCGACGTCCGCCACCTCGCGGAGGTGGCGCTGCAGATGCTGATGTATCTGTCGCCGGTCTTCTACGATCTGCAGATGCTCGGCCAGCACGATGCCTGGTGGTTCCGCGCCTTCCGCCTCTTCCTGAAGATCAACCCGCTCTGGTACCTGCTGCAGCTCGTGCGCGATCCCGTGTACTACGGGAAGCTGCCGGCGCTGCCCGTCGTCGCCGTCGCGTCGGCGGCGGCGCTGGCGGCGCTGTTCGTCGGGTTCAGCGTCTTCAACCGGCTCGCCCCGCGGCACATCCACTACCTGTGAAGAACGGACAGATCCAGATCCGCGACGCCGGAGTCAGCTACCGGCTCTACCGCGAAAAGGTGAGCACGCTGAAGGAAGCGGTGGTCAATCGCTTCCGGCATCTCCGCTCGGCCGAGACGTTCTGGGCGCTGCGCCGCGTGACGCTCTCCATCGAACCGGGCGAGTCCATCGCGCTGGTCGGTCACAATGGGAGCGGGAAGAGCACGTTGCTCAAGACCATCGCCGGCGTGCTCATGCCCACCGAGGGCGAGGTCATGGTCCAGGGCCGCATCAGCCCGATGATCGAGCTCGGGGCGGGCTTCGATCCGGAGCTCTCCGGCCGCGACAACATCTATCTCAACGGCGCGCTCCTCGGTTTCTCCCGCAAGCAGATGGAGGGAAAGTTCGACCGCATCGTCGCCTTCTCCGAGCTGGCCGACTTCATCGACTTGCCGATCAAGAACTACAGCTCCGGCATGTACGCGCGGCTCGGCTTCGCCATTGCCCAGGACGTGGAGCCCGACATCCTCATCGTCGACGAGGTGCTGGCGGTCGGCGACGAGCGCTTCCAGGAGAAGTGCAAGGCGCGCATCCGCGATTTCCGTACGGCGGGCATCACCTTCTGCTTCGTCTCGCACAACTACGAGGCGGCGCGGGAGTTGTGCCCGCGGGCAGCCGTGCTCCATCACGGCCGCCTGGCGTTCGACGGACCCATCGATGAAGGGTGGGAGAAATACCGCGAGCTGGAGCGCGGCCCAGGGCCGGGACCGCAGATTGAAATCGGATAGATGACAGCGCGATGACAGTGGCGCGTTATCCGATCATGCAATCCCGGAGGGATATTGGTCTACGCTTTCTTCGTCTCACACTGGCTGCTCAGCGTCCTCTTCCAGAGCCTTTTCCAGCATCGCTTCGCGGCCCACCGCATGTACGACATGCCGAAGCGCACCGAGCGGGTGATGCACTTCCTCGCCTTTCTCGTGCAGGGCAGCTCGTACCTGAACCCGCGCGCCTACGCGATCCTGCATCGCGAGCATCATGCGTTCAGCGACACCGACCACGATCCACACACCCCGTGGCTGCACTCGAACGCGTTGTCGATGATGTGGAAGACGAAGAAGCGCTACTCCGATTACGCCCATGGCCGGGCGCAACCAGAGCCGCGGTTCGACGGTGGGTTCCCGGATTGGCCATGGCTCGAGGAGTTCGCCGATGCGTGGCCGACCCGGCTCGCCTTCGGGATGTTCTATTCCGTCTTCTATCTCTCGTTCGCCACGCACTGGTGGCAGCTCGCATTCATGCTGCCGTTCCATTTCGTGATGGGTCCGGTCCACGGGGCCATCGTCAACTGGGCGGGTCACAAGTACGGCTACCAGAACTTCGACAACGGCGACAAAAGCCGCAACACGCTGCCCTTCGACTTCCTCACCATGGGCGAGCTGTTCCAGAACAACCACCACAAGTGGGTTGCGAGCCCCGACTTCGCGGCGCGCTGGTTCGAGGTGGACCCCGGTTGGCAGGTGCTCAGGCTGCTCGCCCTCGCCCGGGTGGTGACCATCCGCACGCCGCAGCGGGCCGTGTTCCCGGAGCCGTTGCCCAAGGCCGCGTGATAAGAACCGCGGCGTGACCGAGTCGTGGGGCCGCTACCCGCAGGCCAGGCACGCCGCTGAAGTCCGCCTGAACTGGCGCGCAGGCCTCACGCTGCCGGTGGTCGGCCCCATGCTCCCGTATGGCCAGGGCCGCAGTTACGGCGACTCCTGCCTGAACGACGGTGGCAAGCTGCTGCGGACCGCCGGGCTCGACCGGTTCATCTCCTTCGACGCCGAGTCGGGCAGCTTGCGCTGCGAAGCGGGGGTGACGCTCGGCGAGATCCTCCGCCTGCTCGTGCCGCGCGGCTTCTTTGTTCCGGTCGTTCCGGGGACCAAGCACGTGTCCGTCGGCGGGGCGATCGCGAACGACATCCACGGGAAGAACCACCACCGGGCCGGCTCCTTCGGGGCGCACGTGCGCAAGCTCGAGCTGCTTCGCTCCGACGGCGAAGCGCAGGAGCTCGGACCCGACGACCAATTGTTCCAGGCGACCGTGGGCGGGCTCGGGCTCACTGGGCTCATCACCTGGGCCGAGATCGCGCTGCGGCGGATTCCGGTCGCCGCCGTCCGGATGGAGGCGATCCCGTTCGCCGGGATGGACGAGTTTCTCTCTCTCTCTGAGGAGAGCGACGCTGAATTCGAGTACACGGTGGCGTGGGTGGACGTCCTCTCCCGCTCGCAACGCGGAGTCTTCTTCCGCGGCGACCACGCGGCGGGAGCGATCCATGCCCCCCGCGGACAGGCTGCGGTTCCTCTGGACGTGCCCGCGGTCAATGCCCTGACGGTGCGCGTCTTCAACGCCGCGTACTACGCCGCCCAGAAGCTGGCGGGACGATCGCGGCTGCAGCACTGGGATCCGTTCTTCTTTCCCCTCGACGGCGTCGCCCACTGGAACCGGCTCTATGGACGCCGCGGCCTGCTGCAGTTTCAGTGCGTCGTCCCCACGCCGGAAGCGCTGCGGGCGCTGCTGAGCGAAGCGCCTCCCTCGCCGCTGACGGTGCTCAAGCGGTTCGGTCCGGCGCGCTCGCCTGGAATGCTCTCCTTTCCGCGCCCCGGGTTCACGTTCGCGCTCGACCTGCCCAATCGGGGCGAGGAGACGTTCGCGCAGCTTGCCCGGCTGGAAGCGCTGGCGATGGAGGCCGGGGGCGCGATCTATCCGGCGAAGGACGCGCGCATGTCCGCGGAGACGTTCGCGCGGTCGTTTCCGCGGCTGGGGGAGTTCTCGGCCCACCTCGACCCCGCGTTCTCGTCGTCGTTCTGGCGGCGGGTGCATCGGTGAGGATCGTCGTGCTCGGCGCCACGTCCGCCATCGCCCAGGCGGCGGCGCGGATCTGGGCGGAGCGGGGCGAGGAGCTCTTGCTGGTGGGCCGCGATCCGCAAAAGCTCGAGGCGGTCGCCGCCGACCTGCGGACGCGCGGCGGCACCGTCGAAACGGTGGTTCACGATCTCGATCGCGACCAGGCCGGCCTCGTCGGACGCGTGGGCGCGCCGGACGTGGTGCTGCTGGCGCAGGGAGTATTCGGGGACGCGAGCCGGCGCGACCGCGATCCCGAGTATGCCGAGTCGATTCTCCGCACGAACCTGATCTCTCCGGTGCGGCTGCTGACGCTGCTCGCGCCGGCTCTTCCCCCGGGATCGTGCATCGCCGCGCTCTCGTCCGTCGCGGGCGATCGCGGCCGCGCCAGGGTCGGCGTCTACGGGGCCTCCAAGGCGGGGCTCGACTCGTTCCTCTCCGCGCTGCGCCAGCGGCTGCAGGGCTCCGGCGTTCGGGTGCTGGCGCTGAAGCCCGGATTCGTCGACACACCGATGACTGCGTCGCTGCCGAAGACGCCGCTCTTCGCCAGCGCGGCGCAGGTCGGGCGCGGGATCGTGCGCGCCGTGGATATGGGCCGCGACGCGGTCGTTTACTTGCCGTGGTGGTGGCGGCTGATCATGCTGGCGGTCAAGGCGCTGCCGGAGGGCGTCTTCAAGCGCCTGAAGTTCTGACCGTATGACCCATGCCCGGTCTCCAGCGCTGAGGGGGTCCGAGTCGCTGCCGCTGCTCGAGGCGATGCGCCCGCGCCAGTGGAGCAAGAACGTCTTCGTCCTGGCGGGGATCGTCTTCGCCGGTCGGCTCTTCGAAGGCCGCGCCGAGCTGCGCGTGCTGGCGTGCTTCGCGCTCTTCTGCGCCGCCTCCAGCGCAGTGTACCTGGCGAACGACGTCGCCGACCGCGCCAGCGACGTCCACCATCCGCTCAAGCGCCAGCGGCCGGTCGCGTCGGGGCGCCTGCGGCCGGGGGCGGCCATCGCCGCATGCGCCGTCCTGACGGCGGCGGCGCTGGCGGCGGCAGCGCTGCTCAACGGAGCGACCCTCGGCATCACCGCCGGCTATCTCGCGAGCACGTTTGCCTACAGCTTCGGGCTCAAGCGGGTGTTCCTGCTCGACGTGATGATCGTGGCGGCAGGCTTCGTGCTCCGCGCGGCGGCGGGAGCAGCCTGCATCGATGCCGAAATCTCGCCCTGGCTGCTGGTCTGCTCGTTCCTGCTGGCGCTGTTCCTCGCCCTCGGCAAGCGGCGCGCGGAGCTGGTGCTTCTCGGAGAGGACGCGACCAACCATCGGGCGGCGCTCGGAAGCTACAGCCTGCCGCTGGTCGACAGCTGGCTGACGGCTTTGGCGGGCGCGGCCATCGTCTCCTACGCGCTCTATACGCAGTCGCCGCGCACCGTCGAGCACTTCGGCACGACCAATCTTCTCTACACCGTGCCGTTCGTCATCTACGCGCTCTTCCGCTATCAGCATCACGTCGTGCGCCAGGACGCCGGCGGCGATCCGGGCAGCCTGCTGGTCCAGGACGCCGGCCTCTGGCTGTCGCTCCTGGGCTGGGCGATCACCGCAGCCGCGGTCATCTATCGCTGAGCGCGCGCAGCGCCGCGCAGCCGCCCGCCGCCGCCGCCCGCACCTCGGCCCAGGCGAGCGCCGGGCGCAGCCGCAGCAGCTCGAGGGGCGCCTTCACGGCTGCGCGGTAGGCCACGGTCAGCACGACCAGTGGCGCCGCCTTCACCAGCGGTTCGTGGCGCGCGAGCGTCCGCAGATGGCCGACGCCCAGCAGGTATCGCTGCGCGGGCGAATCGGCGCCGAAGGTCGCTCCGAAGCGGTGGCGCGCGGTTGCGGCGCGCACGTAGAAGGATCGGTAGCCGGCGCTGGCGGCGCGCAGTGAGAGGTCCACGTCCTCGTAGTAGGCGAAGTACGCGGGGTCGAAGAGGCCGATCTCGCGGAGCATCGACGCCCGCAAGAGCGCGGCGCCGCCGCTGACGCCTTCGACCTCGCCGTCGGTGCGGGAGAGCTCGGCGAGCGGGACGCGGAAGTCGCGGTCCCGTGCGCGGCCGAACCCATCGAGGATCAAGCCGGTGGAGTTGACCACCTCCTCACCGCGAAAGAGCAGGGTGCCGGTGAGCAGCCCGACTTCGGGGTGCGCGCGCGCCCCGTCGAGCAGGATGCGGAGCCAGTCCGGCGCAAGCTCCACGTCGTTGTTGATCAGGGCGACGAAGTCGGCGCCGGCGTCGAGGGCCCGGCGCATCGCCTCGTTGTTGCCCCGGCTGTACCCCATGTTTTCCGGGAGACGGAGATGCTCGACGTCGGGAAAATCGCACGCCAGCAGCGCGGCGGTCCCGTCGGTGGAGGCGTTGTCCACCACCACGATGTGCAGGGGGACGCGGGCATCCTGGCGGCGAAGCGCGCGGAGGCATTCGGGGAGCAGATGCGCGCCGTTCCAGGTGAGCACGACGGCGTGCACCCGCGGGCTCTCCGATGCTACATCCTCGGGTCCCTTGCTCGACGTGGGAATCAACGCCGCTCCTCTCGCCGCCGCGCGCACCGGGGTGGGGCGCTACATCGCCGGGCTGCTCGACGCGCTCGCAGCCGCGAAATCCGACAACTTGCGCGCGCGCCCGCTCTTTCTTCCCGGCGCGCCCGCCCGGCGGATGCGCACGTTCATCAAACGTCTTCCCTTCGCCTACTCCCTGGCGGAGGCCGGCCGCGCCGCCGTCCTCTGGCGCGAGCGGCCCAGCGTGTACCACGAGACCAACCACGCCGCTCCTCCATTTCGCGGTCCGGTGGTGGTGACCGTGCACGACCTGTCGACGCTTCTCCACCCCGGCACGCAGGAGAGCGCGCGGGCGCGGCACTTCGCCCGGAAGCTCCGATCGCTGAGGGCACTTGCGCAACGCGTGATCGTGCCGACGGAAGCAATCGCGCGCGAGGTTGTCGAGCACCTGGGCGTGGGTCCGGATCGCGTGCGGGTCATCCACCATGGCGTCGATGCTCGGTTCACCCCCGCCGACGTGCCGCGGGAGCGGTTCGTGCTGTTCGCGGGCGATGCCGGGCCGCGCAAGGGACTCGCCACGCTGCGGGCGGCGCTGCCGGAGGGAGTCGAGCTCAGGATCGCCGGCCCGGGACATGGGTACGTGACGGACGACGAGCTGGTGGGGCTCTACCGCAGGGCGGCGCTGCTCGTGCTGCCTTCGCTGTACGAGGGGTTCGGGTTTCCCCTGATCGAAGCGATGGCCTGCGGGACGCCGTGCATCGCGAGCGACGATCCGGCCTTGGTCGAAGTTTCGGGTGGCGCTGCGTTGCACTTCCCGCGGATCGACGCGGGCGCGTTGCGGGTACTGCTGCGGCGGGTGCTCGAGGGAAACGGGACGCTGCGGGCGGAGCTGTCGGGGAAAGGCCTGGTGCGGGCGCGAAACTTCCGCTGGGATCGGTCCGCGGCGCTGCACGTCGAGGTCTATCGGGAGGCGGCGAGGTGAAGGTCGCCCTCGTTCACGACTGGCTCACCGGCCTGCGCGGCGGCGAGCGGGTCCTCGAGCAACTCTGCCTCCTCTATCCGGAGGCGGACATCTTCACCCTGATCTACGTTCCCGGGAGCTGCGGGCCGATCATCGAACGCCATCGCATCCGCGCGAGCTTCCTCGACCGGCTCCCGAAGCGGAGCTACCGGCACTATCTGCCGCTCTTTCCGGTGGCGATCGAGAGCTTCGATCTGTCCGCGTACGAGCTGGTGATATCGACGAGCCACGCGGTGGCGAAGGGGTGCAGGCCGGGGAAGCATGCAGTGCACGTCGCGTACATCCATACGCCGATGCGCTACGTCTGGGATCAGTTCGACGCCTATTTCGGCGAGGGCCGGGCAGGGACGCTGACGCGCATCGCTGCGGCGGCGCTGGCGCCCCTGCTTCGCCGCTGGGACGTCCGCTCGACGGCGCGGGCACATGGCCTGGTCGCGAACAGCCGGTTCGTGGCGGGACGAATCCGCCGCTACTGGGGCCGGGAGGTCGATGCGGTGGTGTACCCCCCTGTCGACAGCTCGCGCTTCGTCCCCGCCGCGGAAGGGCCCTCGCCGGACGACTATGCGCTGATTGTCTCCGCCTTGGTCCCCTACAAGCGCCTGGAGCTGGCGGTGAGCGCGTTCTCGCGCGTCAAGCGGCGGCTCTGGATCGCCGGCGACGGACCGGAGCGGCTCCGGCTGGAGCGGGCAGCGGGTCCGTCGGTCCGCTTCCTCGGCGTCGTCTCGCAGGACGACTTGCCGCGTCTCTACGCGGGCGCGCGCTTCTTCGTCCTTCCGGGGGAGGAGGACTTCGGGATCGCACCCGTGGAATCGCAGGCCGCCGGCCGGCCCGTGCTCGCGCTCGGGCGCGGTGGCGCGCTGGAGACAGTGATCGACGGCGAGACCGGGGTCTTCTTCCCGCAACCTACGGTCGAGTCGCTCCTCGACGGCATCGCGGCCATCGACGGGCTGCAACCCGATCCGATGAGGATTCACGAGCACGCCAGACGATTCGACGTGGCCCGCTTCGGTCCGGAGCTGCGGGGCGCGATCGAGGGTTGCTTGACACGCGTCCGCCGGTAATCAATTTGCGGCGATGGTTCGCTTCGCATCCAGCGACGAAGAGCTGCTTGACGCCTACTCGCATGCGGTCACTTCCGTGGTCGACGCGGTCGGGCCCGCGGTGGTGAGCGTCTCCTTGCCCCGGGGCGGTGGCTCGGGGGTGCTGTTCACCCCCGACGGGTACCTGCTCACGAACGCCCATGTGGTCGGCCGCGCCGGCGCCGTGAAGATCGGGCTTAACGACGGGTCCGCCCACGACGGCAACGTGGTCGGAACCGATCCCGCGACCGACCTCGCCGTGGTCCACATCGATGGAGCGCACCTGCCGGCGGCCGAGCTGGGCAGCAGCGGCAAATTGCGCGTCGGCCAGCTGGTGGTGGCGATCGGCAACCCGCTCGGTTTCTCCTTCACCGTCAGCGCCGGCGTGGTCAGCGCGCTCGGCCGCACTCTGCGGGCGCAGGACGGTCGGCTGATGGACGCCATCATCCAGAGCGACGTTGCGCTCAACCCCGGCAACAGCGGTGGTCCCTTGGTTGACAGCCACGCGCGCGTAGTCGGCATCAATACCGCGGTGATCCTCGGCGCCCAGGGGCTCAGCTTCTCGGTTCCGGTCGACACCGCCCGTTGGGTCCTCGCCGAGCTGATGCAGCGCGGCCGGGTGCGCCGCGGCGTCCTCGGACTGGCTGCGCAGATCCGACCGCTCGACCGGCGCATCGCGCGGCACCACAACCTCTCCCAGAAGAACGGCATCGAGCTGATGGAGGTGGTTCCTGACAAGCCCGCCGCCCGCGCAGGCCTCCGCGCCGGCGACATCCTCCTCGCGCTCGACGGAACCACGGTGCAGACGGTGGACGAGGTCCACAGGCTACTCGGCGCCTCGTCCATCGGCCGCGCCATGGCGTGCAAGGCATTGCGCGGCGGGTCGATCCTGGACGTCATGGTCACGCCATCGGAATGACGTCCGCCGTGTGAAGTTCCTCCTGGTCCGCCCTCGCCTGTGAACTGATTCATCCACGCGTCGCCGAACGCGTGCCGCGCCGCGAGATCGTTGTGCACCCTGCAGAGGTTACGCGGACATAACGATCAGGCGCAGCACTTGAGCCATCGACATGTTTCTGCGCCCTCGCGCGTAGCATCGAGGACGCCGAGTTGCTCCACGGGCCTCTTCGGCGGCTGGTCAAAAGCGCTCGCCGCATACCAGTTCAACGACGTCTTCGGCATGCTCGCGCTGACCAAACCGGTACTCGGCGCGCGCCCCACCCGCTTCGGCTCCGGCCGCCCCGAGGACCTGGTCCAGACGGCGCACGGCTAGCGCTTGCTCGCTGATTGAAAACGCGAGCTGTCGCTTCCAGATTCCAGTTTCGGCAGAGAGTCGTGGCCCGCATGCGCAACACTGTCTCCCTCTGCGCCGCGTTCCTGGCTGCGGTTGCCAACGTCCGATGCGACTCGCGCTCAGCGCCCATCGCTCCAACTGACGCAGGTACCGTCAGCTCCGGCGGCGGAGGCGCACAGCCCGACGCGGGTACCAGCATCGGAGGAGGCGGACAACCCGATGCAGGGAATGGTGGCGCTGGCGGACAGCCGGATGCGGGCGGCGCCGTCGCCGGACACGACGAATGCGCCGGGCTCGGTCCGGGTACCGTGGGCCAGCCTTCGGCGTCGGTCGCCATACCTGCGACCGACCACGAGAACTGGTTCCCGGGGGCGACCGATGGCTCCGGCACCGTCGCTCTGATGATGACGAACGACAACTTCGAGCCTTCGTTGAGAATCCGCCTGTTCCACCCGTCAGGCGCGGAACGCGGAGCGTATCGGAGCGCCCAGGTCACGCTGGGCGAGGCAATCGTCGGGCAACTTCAAGGAATCGTGGTGAGCTACTACGACACCGTGTACGCCCGCGGCGAGTTGGCCGCCCTCGACGAGAACGGGTCCGTGATGGCGACGACCGAATTCGAGGGCATCCCATGGTGGCCGATCGCCAACGATCCTCTGGGCGGGATCGTGGTGATCCATAGCCCCCCGCCCAGCGTAGTTGCCGCTTACGACGAGCGCTTGAACCTCCGCTTCCGTACCCAGCTCTCTTCCACCGAGCGGGTGCTCGAATTCGGCGTCGATCGACAGGGGAACTCGCTCGTTCTCCTGGATGCAACGGATCGGTACGGCAGCGGTAAGGTCGGGGGCATCTGGATCGACCATTCCGGCAATGCCGGAGCGGAGTTCCTGGCCGTCGAAAACGTTCCGTCACCCCCGTATCTCTTTCTCACGCCTCGTGTCGGAAACGGCTTCTTCGCGGCACGGAATCCGGGGCCGCCCACGACGGCGGCATGGATCGGCCAATTCGACGCGATGGGCGAAGGTACCGCTCCGCCGGACTGGCTCACGGCGCGTCCCGTGTCGACGCTACCCGTGGTACGCAACGGGCGCGCGTACGCCGTCATCCATCCGGCCCGCCTGGATGCGGTCTGCCATGCCGATATCGAGGTTGTCGCACCGTCTGGCAAGAGCTGCGGAACGGCCGCCTTTCCCGTCGACCAATCTGGCCAGTTCTGTGCTGGCGGTCTGTTCGTAGGCTCCGACGGCACCGTCGTCGGGGGGCGGGCCGAGGACGCGAGTCCCGGATCCCGCACCTTCACGTTCCGCTGGTGGACGGGTTTTCTGCACTGACGAGGGCAACTGCAGCGGCGGCTCAACTGAAGGTCGGTAGATGCTCGACGACGGGGATGCCGGCCACCTCGACGGCGCGGGCGCCGCACCAGTTGGCGAGCCGGGCCGCACGCGCCGCGGGCCAGCCGCGCACAAGCCGACCGCGAAGCCCGCCAAGAAACAGTCGCCAGCACCGTCGGATCGATCTCGTGCGCCGGAAAGGCGGCGACGCGTTGCTCCAACGTGGCGGACAAGACGGTGCACCCGCGCGCCCCTTCCACTATGCAAGGCTCCGCATAGTGGAGGAGGCGGACGTTGTCGGCAGTGGAGGGGCCGAGCTCGCGGTGCAGGAAGTTGAAGAGGCTCGAGTGACCCAGGTCGACCCACGACCTGTTCCGGTTGAAGTCCGCAAGAGCGACGAGAAAATCTGCCATCGCGACGTGCTCGCGGCTGAGCAAATCGGCGAGATGGCTGGCCAGGACGCGTGCGTGTGTCATGTGAACAGCGTCGCACGCGCTCCCGCGGAATACCGTCGGACGCCTGCCCGACGCCGGCCCGCGCACGGTGGCCGATCGCTTGCGCGGCACGTCCTTCGCTGCTAGGCCAACCTCGATGTTCAAGCGGCACCACCAGCTCTTCACCGCGCTCCGCGTGCTGCTCGACATGCTCCTCGTCGGCGTCGCGTTCTGGGGCGCCTACGCCCTCCGCTTCGGTTCGCCGCGGACCTGGCCGTATCCGGAGCTGCCGCTTCCCGAGGAGACGTTCATCGTCGCGTCGCTCGCTCTGGTCATCTGGCCGCTCTCGCTGCGCGCGATGGGCCTGTACCGGCCGCAGCGACACAGGACGCCGCTCGACGAGGTGTTCGGCGTCTTCAAGGCCACCTTGATGGCCGGCCTGCTGCTGGTGGCCGTCACGTACTTCATCCGCGAGTCGCGATACTCCCGCGGAACGCTCGCGCTCTTCACTGCCCTGAGCTTCCTCGGCATTTCGCTGGCGCGCGTCTTCTTCAAGGAGGTGCTGCAGGCGCTGCGCCGGCGTGGGTACAACCTCCGGTACGTCCTGGTGCTCGGCGCAGGGCGCCTCGCGCGCCAGGTGATGGAGCAGTTCGACCTGCATCGCGAGCTGGGCTTCCGACCCGTCGGGTGCCTGAGCGTAACCCGCAAGCGGGTGGGCACCAGCGTGGCCGGCGTGGAGGTCCTGGGAACGATGCGCGAGCTGCGCCACGTCCTGGAGACGCGCGGCGTCGATCAGGTGCTGGTCGCGCTCCCTTCGAGGTCAATGCACCACCTGCCGCGCATCATGGAGATCTGCGCGGACACCACGGTGGACGTGAAGCTCGTCCCCGACGTGTACCAGTACGCGACGCTCTTCGGCGGCCTCGAGGAGTTCGGCGGCCTGCCCATCGTCAATCTCCAGTCCACCGGGGTGCTGGGGATCAACGCCATCGCCAAACGGACGTTCGATCTCATCTTCTCCAGCCTTTTCCTGCTTCTGCTCTCGCCGCTCCTCCTTGCCGTCGCCACCCTCATCAAGGCGACCAGCCCCGGGTCGGTCCTGTACTCGCAGGAGCGCGTCGGCCTCGACGGCAAGCCCTTCCGGATGCTGAAGTTCCGCACCATGCGCAACGACGCCGAAGCCTTGGGCCCGCGCTTCGCGCAGAGCGGCGACCCCCGCGTCACGCAGCTCGGCGCCTGGCTCCGCCGCGCCTCCATCGACGAGCTTCCGCAGCTCTGGAACGTCCTCTGCGGCGACATGAGCCTCGTCGGACCCCGCCCCGAGCGCCCGGTGTTCATCGATCAGTTCCGCCGCCACATCCCCCGCTACCAGCTGCGGCACATGGTGAAGAGCGGGATGACCGGGTGGGCGCAGATCCATGGCCTGCGCGGGAACACCAGCATCGAGAAGCGCGTCGAGTACGACCTCTACTACATCGAGCACTGGTCGCTGCTGCTCGACCTGAAGATCCTCGCGCGCACGCTGGCGTTCGGCTTCCTCTCCCGGAACGCCTACTGATGATCGCGATTCCGGAGCTGCTCGCGGCGGTGAAGGGGCTGCGCGTCGGCGCCATCCTCAATCCAACCAGCGTCACGCCGGACCTCCGCCACCTCGCCGACGTGCTGCACGAACGCAAGGTCCTCGCCGCGCTCTTCGGCCCCGAGCACGGGGTGCGCGGGGACCTGCAGTACCTCGAGGAGGTGGCCGACGCCCGCGATCCGCGCACCGGCGTCCCCGAGCACTCTCTCTACGGCAAGGACTTCGCCTCGCTGACGCCGAAGGACGAGCACCTGGGCGGCCTCGACGCGCTGGTCTTCGACGTGCAGGACGTGGGCAGCCGCTACTACACGTACCTGGCGACCATGGGGCTCGCGATGAAGGCCGCCGCGAAGCACAAGCTGCGCTTTCTCGTCCTCGACCGACCCAATCCCATCGGCGGACTGGCCGTCGAGGGAGGCGTCGTCCACCCCGGATTCGAATCGTTCGTCGGCCTTTGGCCGGTGTGCGCCCGCCACGGCCTGACCTCCGGCGAATACGCGCGGCTGGTCAACGAGGGAATCGGCTGCGACCTGCGCGTCATCCGGCTGCAGGGCTGGCGTCGAGACCTCCATTTCGCCGAGACGCGACTACCCTGGGTGATGCCGTCCCCGAACATGCCGACGCCGGAGACCGCGCTGGTCTACCCGGGCATGTGCCTGCTCGAGGGTACCAATCTCTCGGAAGGCCGCGGCACCACCCGGCCGTTCGAGCTCTTCGGTGCCCCCTGGCTCGATCCCCAGCGGCTCGCCGACGATCTCGCCCGCGAGCCCCTCGAAGGTCTCCGCTTTCGGCCCTGTTCGTTCACCCCCACGTGGGACAAGCACAGGGGGCAGCGCTGCCACGGCGTGCAGATCCACGTCGAGTATCCGCGCGGCTTCGACTCCGTCCGTCTCGGCGTTGCCGCCATCGGCCACGCCCGCGCCCAGAATCCGGCGAAGTTCCGCTGGCGTACGGAGAAGTACGAGTTCGTCGACGACAAACCGGCCATCGATCTGCTCACCGGCAGCGCCGCGTTCCGGACCAGGGCCGACCAGGGCGCATCGACGGCGCAGCTCTGCGCTCTCTGGGACGCGGAGCGCGACGCCTTCGCGCGGGATCGGCTGAGGTTTCTCCTCTATGCCTGAGATCGCCCTCTTCGGCGGCAGCTTCGATCCGCCGCATGTCGGGCACCTGCTGGCCGCCTCGTACGTCCTCGCGACAGAGCCCATCGACGAGCTCTGGCTGGTCCCGGTGGAACACCACCCGTTCGCGAAGCCTTTGGTGGGCTCGTACGACCACCGGATCGAACTCTGCGAGCACCTCGCCGCGCAGCTTCCCCGCACCCGCGTCTCGCGCGCCGAGCAGGAGTCCGGTCAAGGGCGCACCGTCGACCTGCTCGAGTGGCTCCACCGCAAGCACCCGCAGACGCGCTGGGCGTTGATGCTCGGCACCGACCTCGACGCGGAGAAGCCCCAGTGGAAGCGCTTCGAACGCGTCGAGCAACTGGCGCGCCTCATCACCGTCCGCCGCGGCGGCTACGGCGAGGGGGGTGTGGCCATCCCCGAGATCTCCTCCACCCAGGTGCGTGCGCTGCTGAAGTCCGGCGGAGACGCCTCGCAGCTCGTCCCTCGCACGGTGCTGGAAGCCATCCGCGACGCCGGCACCTACCGCTGATATCGTCCCGCCGTGCGCTCCCTCGCTCTCGCCCTCTGCCTCGCCGCCGCAGCGCCTGCAGTCGCCGATCCCGAAGAGCCCAGGGAGATCCCCATCGTCGTCCCCACTCCAATCCCGGTGGGGTTCCTCGTCGCCTGGAAGCCCACGCTGCTCTCGGTGCGCGTCGACAGCGGCGCCGGCTCGGAATTCGGCTCCGACAAGGTGCAGCTCTTGCGCGGCCTTGCCCGCTGGACGACGACCCTGTTCGACGAGCAGTTGATGGCGCGCGCGGAGATCGAGGGCGGCCAGTTCGAGAGCGACACGCAGGGGAGCCGGCTCGGGTCGAACGGCGTCGACTTCACCGTCCGGCTCCTGGGCGGGACGGCGACGCGCATCTCGCCGGGATTCATCATCACGGCGAGCGCCGGCCCCATCACCCGGTATCAATGGGGGACGCAGGCCCAGAGCGGGGCGCCGCGGGTGGGCATCTTCGGCATTTCCTCCAACATCGAGCTCGAGTACCGCCTGGCCCCGCTGCTCACGGTCTCCGGCTATTTCGAGGGCGCGCTGGCTCCCTTTCCCTACGCGGCACAGCGCAACCTCGGCGACCTCTCCGACGCGAGCGAGATCCGCCTCCGCCTCCAAGTCTCCGTCGACGTCAGCCCTCGGACGGCCGTGGACGTCGGCTACGACTTCACCCGATGGCACGCGAGTTTTTCCGGCTCCAGCGTGCTGGACCCGTCGCGGGCGGCGGACCAGGCGCTCCTCCTCGAAGCCCGGGAGCACGCGATCACGTTCGGGGTGCGCTGGAAGCCTTGAACGGGACCCCCGCGAAGGTTACGGTGCGACTGCCATGGCCTTTCCCGCCGACCGACCCCGCCGCCTTCGCCGGACCGAGACCTTGCGCAATCTCGTGCGCGAGACGCGCCTCGTCCCCAGCGACTTCATGCTGCCGCTGTTCGCGGTCTCGGGGCGCGGCGTGCGAAAGCCCATCGCCTCGATGCCCGGGGTCGCGCAGCTCTCCGTCGACAATGTGGTGGAGGAGGCGCGGGGCGCCTACAACGCCGGCGTCCGCTCTCTCATCCTCTTTGGCATTCCGGATCGGAAGGACGCCGAAGGATCCAGCGCGTGGGATCCCAACGGCCCGGTCTGCACGGGCTTCAAGGCGCTGAAGAGCGCGCTCCCAGACATGGTCCTCGTGGCCGACGTCTGCATGTGCGAGTACACCGACCACGGACACTGCGGTCCGCTCGAGCGGGACGCGCGCGGACACGTCGCCGTGGCCAACGACCGGACGCTGCCGCTGCTGGCCCGCGCCGCGGTGGCTTATGCGCAGGCCGGCGCCGACGTCGTCGCGCCGAGCGACATGATGGACGGGCGGGTCGCCGCCATCCGCAAAGCTCTCGACGAGAACGGGCTCAGCGAGACGCCGATCATGAGCTACGCGGTGAAGTACGCCAGCGGCTTCTATGGCCCCTTCCGCGAGGCCGCCCAGAGCGCTCCAAAGGAGGGCGATCGCCGCGGATACCAGATGGATCCCGCCAACGTCCGCGAGGCGCGCCGCGAGGCGCTCCTGGACGTCGCCGAAGGGGCAGACATCGTGATGGTGAAGCCGGCCCTGGCATACCTCGACGTGATCGCCGAGGTGAAGCGCACCACCAACCTTCCCATCGCCGCTTACAACGTCTCCGGCGAATACTCGATGCTGAAGGCCGCGGCGCAAGCCGGCTGGATCGACGAGAAGCGCGTCTGCCTCGAGATCCTGACGGGCATCAAGCGCGCCGGGGCGGACATCATCCTCACGTACTCCGCCGCCGAAGCGGCGCGATGGCTGCAGGATTGATGGACCCGGCTGAGCCTCCGGGTCAGCGCCCGTCGTATCCGCCGGCGGACTTCCGGCGCCGCGTCTTCGCCCGGGCGATCGACCTGTTGGTCGCGCTCGCGCCGCTCCTGCTCGTCGCGCGTGGGCATCCGCTGGCCACCGCTCTGCTCTGCGCGGGACTGCTGCTCTTCGCCGACTCGCTGTTCGGTCCTGGTCGGTCGCTGGGAAAGCGCCTCGCGGGGCTGCGCGTCGTCGTCCTCGCCACGCGGCGGCCGGCCGGAGTGCGCGAGTCCGTCCTGCGCAACGGCGTGTTCATGCTGGCGGCGGCGCCGATGCTCGCCGGCGCTCCCCCGCAGCTCTCCGGCGCCGCGCTCGCCTGCATCGTCGTGCTCGAGGCCGGCATCGCCCTGCGCCCGCTGAGCCGCGACCTTGGACAGCGCCGCCTCGGCGACTTCATCGCCGGCACCCAGGTGATCGACGCCCGCCTTGCTCTCGGCCTCGAGGCGCGCCCTCTCGCCAAAGCCTCGGCTGCTCCCGTTCCACTCGCCTCCCGGGCAGCCCGGCAGAAGGACTCCACGGCATGCGCATCGCCCTGACGCACAACCTTCGCCTCACCGATTCCGAAGACGAGGCGGAGTTCGACACCCGCGAGACCATCGACGCCCTCTCCATCGCACTGGAGCGCCTTGGACACCGCGTCGACCGCATCGAGGTGAGCGGACCTGCCAGCCGCACCGCGGCGCGGCTCGAGGCATACGCGCCGGACCTGGTGTTCAACACCGCCGAAGGGCGGAGAGGCCGCTTCCGCGAGGCGTTCTATCCGGCGCTGTTCGACGAGCTGGGATTTCCCTATACGGGATCGGATGCCTGGGTGCTGGCCGTCACGCTGGACAAGGCACTCACCAAGCTGGTGCTGCGCGAGCACGGCGTGGTCTCGCCAAAGGGACAGTTCGTCGAGGAGATCTCCGACCTGAAGCTGGAAGGTTGGCGCTTTCCGGTGATCGTGAAGCCCAACTTCGAAGGCAGCTCCAAGGGCATCACGCAGGAGTCGGTGGTGGAGGATCGCCAGCGGCTCCGCGCGCTCGCCGAGAAGCAGCTGGCCCGGTTTCCCGCCGGCGTGCTGATCGAGGAGTTCATCCCCGGCCGCGACCTGACCGTCGCCTTCCTGGAGAAGTGCGGTCCCGACCGCGCGGGCGTTCTCTCCCCGGTCGAGTACGTGATCGCCGAGTCGGAATTGTCCAAGCGGCGGTACCGGATCTACGACTACGACCTCAAGTCGGTGCACTTCGACGCCGTCGACGTGCGCTGCCCGGCGGAGTTTCCTCCCTGGGTCCTCGAGCGCGCCCAGGACATGGCGCGGCGGGCGTACAAGGCGCTGGGCGTGCGCGATCTCGGCCGCATCGACTTCCGCGTCGCCGAGGACGGGCAGGTGTACTTCATCGAGATCAACGCGCTCCCTTCGCTGGAGCCCGGCGCGGGGATCTACGCCGCCGCCGCGCTCGAGGGGCTGCATACCGATGCGGTGCTCGGCAAAGTAGTGGAGAGCGCCGTCGCCCGATGGGGTCTCAAGGATCCGCGCCGCTCGGGCAGCCGGCCGCCGCGCCGGGGACCGCTCCGCGTCGGTTTCACCTACAACGTCAAGCGCGTGAAGCCGGCACTCGACGGCACCCGCGACGAGGAGGCCGAGTACGACGCCCCCGCCACCATCCAGGCGGTCCGCGAGGCGATCGCGGCCTCGGGGCACGAGGTGATCGACCTGGAGGCGACCGCGGATCTCCCCTCCCTGATCGAGACCGCCAAGCCCGACCTGGTCTTCAACATGGCGGAAGGGATCAAGGGGCGAAACCGCGAGTCGCAGGTGCCGGCGCTGCTCGAGCTGCTCGACATCCCCTACAGCGGATCGGACCCGGCGGCGCTGAACATCGCGCTCGACAAGGCGCTGGCGAAGAAGATCGTCCGGCAGCACGGGATCCTCACCCCGAACTTCTTCACCATGAACACCGGCAAGGAGCGCCTGCCCAAAGACCTCCGGTTTCCGCTGATCGTGAAGCCCATCGCCGAGGGCAGCTCCAAGGGCGTCCACGCGACGAGCGTGGTGGAGAATGAGGGCGAGTTGCGCGAGGCGGCGCACAAGATGATCGTCAAGTACGACCAGCCTGCGCTGGTCGAGGACTACATCGGCGGCCGCGAGTTCACCGTCGGAATGCTGGGCGAGCGCCGTCCCAAGGTGCTGCCTCCGATGGAGGTGGTCTTCCTCGACGAGAGCGAGATCCGCCCGGTGTACTCGTTCGAGTTCAAGCAAGACTCGTCCTCGAAGATCCGCTACGACGTCCCGGCGAAGCTCGAGCCCGGTCAGCTCAAGGCCCTTGAACGCGCGGCCCGCGAGTGCTTCATCGCCCTGGGCTGCCGTGACGTCGCCCGCGTCGACTTCCGCATGGACGAGCAGGGAAAGGTCTACTTCCTCGAGTGCAACCCGCTGCCGGGGCTGACTCCGGGGTGGAGCGACCTGGTGCTGATCGCCAAGGCGGCGGGCATGGAATACAACGCGCTGATCGCCGACATCCTCTCCGGCGCCATCCGCCGCTACAAGGAGCGCGAACGGGAGCGCAGGACCGAGACCCGTACGCCGGAGGCCGGCAAGGCGCCGAACGGCGTCAACGGGACGCACTCGGCCCCTCCGCTGGCGAGCCCGGACGAGTCGCGAGTCATCGCGGTGCCGACATCCGGGACGTAATCAGGCCTATTCAGTCAAACCAGCTTCGCGCAGCCAAGCAACGAAAGCGGCGTTGTTGGAGCGTTGCGCGAGAGAAAGTGCGGTCTCGCCCTTGTCGCCGTGGCGGTGGAGATCCGCTCCCCGACGTGCCAGCAGCTGTGCGGGCTGCAAATAACCCTTTGTCGCCGAAACGAGAAGGGGCGTGAAGCCGTGCACGTCGGGACGATCGACCTGCGCGCCGGCGTCGAGCAAAGTCTCCACCGTCTCCGTGTGGTTGTTGACGGCGGCCATGATGAGAGGCGTCCCGCCATTCTGGTCCTGGACGTTCACGTTCGCTCCGTGCTCGAGGAGCAGGCGCGCGATCGCGGTATTTCCATAGAAAGACGCCTCCATCAGCGGAGTCCTGCCGATCGCGTCCGGCAAGTCGATGGCCGCCTTCTGATCGAGGAGGTACCGGACTACCGCTTCCCGATCCATTGCGCTCGCAGCGTGCAGCGCCGTCACGTTCAGAGCAGTGTCCGCCGCATCGAGAGGGACACCGCGCTCGACCAGCATCCGGCATAGCATCATGTGCCCTCGATAGGCGGCGAGAGCGAGCGTCGTTTGCCCGGTGGGCGTGCGCGCCTGCACATCCGCCCCCCTTTCGATGAGCAGGCGAGCCGTCTCGACGTGTTCCTGGCCGAGCGCGACGAGGAGAGGCGTCCAGCCGCGATCGGCCTGGTTGACGTTCTCTCCATGGTCGAGCAGTTCCCGTACGCGGATGTTGTCGCCCACATAGGCGGCGTGCATCAGCGTTGGAGTGCAGGCAGCAGCGGCGAGCAGGAAGGGGACGAGCAGGCGGATTACAGGCACATGCGCATTCGAATCGAGATTCGACTTGCGTTCAATCGCTTTCTTTTACGTTGACGCGCTGCGCCGATGGCATTCCAGCACGAGTCGGGATAGAGCACGGGCGTGGAGCCGCGTTACCGCGCGCGGGATCTCGGCATCCCGCTCGGGCGTTTCAGGCCCGGCAAATGGAACGCCATCACCGACGTGGAAGGCGTCCTGGTGGGGCACTCCACCATCATCCGCGGCGCGGGACCGCTGCGCCGCGGCCGCGGACCCGTGCGCACGGGCGTCACCGCCATCCTGCCGAACCAGAAAAACATCTTCGAGCAGCGCGTCACCGGAGGAGGGTTCGTCCTCAACGGCGCGGGCGAGGTCTCGGGGCTCACGCAACTGATGGAGTGGGGGATCGTGGAGACCCCGATCTTCCTCACCAACACGCTCAGCGTCGGCGCGGTCAGCGACGCGGCGGTGCAGTGGATGGTGGAGCAGTTCCCCGGAATCGGGGACGAGCACGACGTCCTCATTCCCCTGGTCGGCGAATGCGACGACTCCTGGCTCAACGACGTCGCCGGACGGCACGTGAAGGCGGAGAACGTCCGGGAAGCGCTGGAGACGGCCACCAGCGGGCCCGTGGCCGAGGGATCCGTGGGTGGCGGTACCGGGATGATTTCCTGCGACTTCAAGGCCGGGATCGGGACCTCCTCGCGCAAGCTTCCGCCCGCGTTCGGCAGCTACACCTTCGGCGTGCTGGTGATGAACAACTTCGGCCACATGCAGGACCTGCGCGTCGCCGGATTGCCGGTCGGGCCGCTGCTCGAGCCGAAGTACCGGCACTTCCACAAGCGCGCCATCAGCTACGGGAGCATCATCGCCGTGGCCGCGACCGACGCGCCGCTCTCCAGCCACCAGCTGGGGCGCGTCTCCAAGCACGTGGCCCTGGGGATTGGCCGCGCCGGCAGCATCGCCGCGCACGGATCGGGCGAGATCATCCTCGCGTTCTCCACCGCGAACAAGATCCCGCGCACGACGCAGAAGATGATCTACCACATGAAGATCCTGCTCGATCAGCGGCTGAACCCCCTCTACGAGGCGGCGATCGAGGCGACGGAAGAGGCCATCCTCAACTCGCTCTGCATGGCGCGCGAGATGGAGGGCGTGAACGGAAACTTCGCTCCAGCGCTGCCGCTCGACGAAGTGAAGGAGATCGTCCAGCGCTCGGCACTGAAGGCGCGCCCGCGGCCCTCGTCCCCGCCGCCGGCCAAGCCTCCCGCACTGCCGCCGGAAGCGCCGCGTGTATCCGAGGCGCCGCCCAGCGCCGCCCGCGGCGCCGAAGGGATGATGACCGTGCCGCTTCCGAAGGAACCCGGCACTGGATCCTGATGGCCGCTGCCGCACCGGCCTGCGGCTCCTGCTTGAGGCTGTGCACGGGATGAGATATGTCCGCCCCCCGTTCCCCCCCGGAGTGGAGACGAAATGGCGCGTTCGAAGAGCAAGCACATCCGCACGATCATGCAGCGGCGGAAGAAGTGGAGGCAGCAGCAGAAGCGGCACAAGGCCGCCATCAAGGCCAACGGCGGGAAGCCGCTGCCCCGCAAGCCGGCGCACGTGAAGAAAAACCCGCCGTTGCCGCCTCTTCCTCGCGCGCCCGCACCCGCGCCGGAGAGCGCGCCGCCTCCAAGGGGCACGGCTTAACCGGCCAGGCGCCTGCCCGCCCAGCCGGAGCGCGCCCTCCAACGCGTGCCTATCTTGCGGCCATGCTGGCGGAAGCGCGGGTGGGGACGATCGGGTTCGCTTACCGGGAATGGTCCGGACACGTCTATCCGCCGGAGGCAAGCCCGCAGCAGTTCCTGCCGCTCTACGCCGAGCGGCTCTCGGGCGTGGAGATCGCCTCGCTGCCACCGCAGCTGGCGGAGTCGTGGGCGGCGTCGGTGCCGCCTTCGTTCCAGTTCGCGGTCAAGGCGCCAGGCCGCGTCGCGAGTGAGCTCGCGTCCGGCAAGGGTGCGGTGCGGGCCATGGCGGCCTTCATGGACGTCGCCGTCCGCCTCGGGGATTCACTCGGCCCGGTGCTGATCCAGATCCCGGGATCGCGCCGCGCCGACCTGAGAGCGCTGGCGTCGTTCCTCGAGGCGCTCCCCGAAGGACTGCGCGTCGCCTTCGACTTCCGGCATCCGTCGTGGCGCGACGACGCCACGCTGCGCCTGCTTTCGAAACACGATGTCGCGCTGGTGCTCAACGACGAAGGGGAGGGCGCGCCGCGCATCGAGCTCACCGCCGGCTTCACCTACGTGCGCATCCGCCGCGACGACGACGGCCCCGAGGCGCTCGACGAGTGGGCGGAGCGGCTCGGCGGGCTGGCGCGCCGCGGTATCGACGTCTACGCGTTCCTCAAGCACGACCGCAAAGGACTGGCCGTGGACCGCGCGATGCGTCTCTCCTCGCTGTTGCGCGCCGAGTCCCAAGTCGGCGAAACCGCGATGCTGAGCTGATCAGGTCTTGGTGCCCTTGTTGGGGGCGTGGCTCGGCGGGGAGCCGCCCGTGGAGGGCGACGGAGTGGCGGCAGCGGGAGCGTCGCTCGCGGGCTTGCTGGTGCCGCCGCCGTCGGACTTGCTGCCCGAGCTGTAGAGGTCCTTGTACCAGCCGCCGCCCTTGAGCTGAAACGAGTTGCGGCTCATGATCTTCGCCATCTTCCCGCCGCATTCGGGACACGCGTCTGGCGGCGGATCGGTCACCTTCTGCAGGCGTTCGACGATCCGGCCGCAGCTCTCGCAGACGAATTCGTAGATGGGCACGGTGCGATCCTAACTCAGGTGCAGCAGCTTCTGCAGCCGGACTGCTTCGGCCCGGGTGAGATGCAGCTTCTTCGCGAATAGATCCAGGGCATCGCGCTTGCCGCGCAGGCTGTTCCAGATCACGCCGGCGCGCACCGACACCTCCCGGTCGAGGGCTTCCAGGATCCCCAGCGCGCGCAGCTCGTCGCGCCGGTCGAGGACCTGCTCGATCCGGTCGCGAGGCCAGCGGCGGCGCAGCGCTTCGCGCCGCAGCCGGTCGCGCTGCGCCTCCAACTCGCGGGACAGGCCTCGCTCGACCAGGAGCTCCCGCAACTCCTGCGGCGCGATGTTCAGCTCGGCGGCCACCTTCGTTTCCGACACTCGATGCTTGGACCAGAGCGCGCGGATCAGGTCGCGCTCGCGCAGCGCCAGCTCGCGCTCGAGGCCGGCAGCCCGGAAGCGGGCGAGGAGCGCGCCGCCGGAGGTGCCCAGGCGCTCGGCGAGCGCGGCGCGGCGCGGGCCAACCTCGGCGAGCAGCGCACGAAGCATGGCTGCCTCGCCCTCCACGGGTTTCGGCTCGGGCGAGGGCGCCGGCGGCGGCGCTGCCGCCTCCCGGGACCGGCGCCGGACGGGGGGTCCGCTTGGTGCCTCCACTGCGGCGGCTCGCGGCATCTGCGCGTCCGTACCGCGCGAGAGGCGGTAGGCCTTGGCGCGGATACCCAGGGAGGTCAGCTCGGCGTCCAGCGTCTCGAGCGGAACCCGGAGGGCCCGTGCCACGAGGGGTGCGTCTCGGTGGTAGGCGAACAGCCCGAGTAGGTGTCGAGCACGTTCGTTCAGGCGCGGCATCGGGCGGCGCAACCTACGAAAAGCCCCTGACAAGTCAACCCGAATACTTGCCACGACCCGCCGCGGGGGCCGAAACTTGGACCCCCGATGCCGATGCGCCGTTTTCCGCTTCGCCTGAAGATCGCCGGTTTCGCAGGGGGGCTGATCCTGCTGGCGACGGTGCTGGTGGCGCTGTTCACGGTCATCCTGCCCTGGCGGGCAAAGCTGAAGGCGCAGGAGCGGCTCGCGTCGCAGCTGGTGAAGACGGCGCTGCCGCTGGGGATCGACCTGCGCGCGGACGGCGCCCATTTCGACCCCACGCGCGTCCACGCCCTCGTCGAAAACTCCAGCCGGGTCCAAGGCGTGGAGATCGTCTATGCGCTCCTCTGGGACGACCGGGGCAACCTCGATTCCGCGGCCTCGTTGGCGAACGTGCCGCTCTTGCGCAAGGCCTCCGAGCAGCTGGCACAGCTGTACCTGCGCGACCGCGCCCACGCGCTCGAATACCTGGCGGTGGGCAGACGGCAGTCCGGCATCCGGCGCCTGCCCATCAAGCTGACGGCGGACAGCGGCCCCGGTCACTCCACCATCGGCCGCCTCGAGCTGGGCCTCTCCACCATGGCCATCGACTCGGAGCTCCGGCGTTCGTTGATCCGTGACGCCTTCGTGCTCGCCGGAACGCTCTTCTTCGCGGTCATGAGCGCCCTCTCCATCGCCCGCCGGATCGCCCAGCCGCTCACCGATCTTTCCGCGGCGATGGGCCGCGTCCGCGAAGGCGATTTCGAGATCACCGCCGCCCCCAGCACGCGTACCAACGACGAGATCGGGGACCTGGCCCGCTCCTTCGACGAGATGACGCTCGGGCTGAAGGAGCGCGAGCGCCTGCGCGGCACCCTCGGGCGTTACGTTTCGGGCGACGTCGCCGAGCGCATCCTCTCCGAGACCGACGATCTCTCGCTGCGCGGCGAAGTGCGCCACGTGGCGGTCCTCTTCCTCGACGTCCGCGGCTTCACCACCATCTCCGAGAAGCTGACGCCCACCGAGGTGGTGGCGCTGCTCAACGAGTATTTCGACGTGGTGGTCGATCGGGTGGCTGCCCATGGGGGGACGGTCAACAAGTTCATCGGCGACGCCGCGATGTGCATCTGGGGAGCCCCCAAGCACGCGGTCCAGGGCGAGCGCTCCGCGGTGCTCTGCGCGCTGGAGATCCAGGCGCGGGCGAAGAAGCTTTCCGCGGAGCGGACGAAGCGCGGCCTGACCACCGTCGGGTTCGGGATCGGGATCAACGCCGGCGAGGCGGTGGCGGGCAACCTCGGCGCCGCCAAGCGGCTCGAGTACACGGTCATCGGCGACGCCGTGAACCTGGCGCAGCGGCTCGAATCGCAGGCGCGGGCGGGAGAGGTGCTGGTCTCGCAGCCCGTCTACGACAAGGTCGCGCTGGAAGTGGACGCCGCACCGCGGGATCCGGTCAAGCTGAAGGGGAAGTCCAAGCCGGTCCCACTGTGGGAGATCCGCCGGACCAAGGTCGTCGCCACGGAGGCCGCGTGAAACGGCTGCTCGCGGCGGTCCTCCTGGTGGCGCTCGCCGCCTGCGACGACGACAAGGCCGGCGCTCCGGACGAGCTCACCATCATCGTCCAGGCCGACCGCAAAGAGGTGGAGCAGCTGGAGAAGTCCGTCCGCGAGCGCGAAGAGGCGCTGCAGAAAGACAAGTCTCAGCTCGACCAGCGCATCGCCGACCTGGCCAAGGGGCTGAAGGCGGCGGCGGACGCGGAACAGCGCCGCAGGCTGGAAGAGGAGCTGCGCCAGTCGCAGGCCCTGGAAGGCCAGCTCGGCGTCCGCGTCACCGCCCTGCAGGCGCAGAAGATCGAGGTGGAGGCGAAAAAGCGGGCCGTGGATGCAGACCTGCAGCGCGCCGCCCAGTCCGCGCTCGACGTCCGCGGCGCTGCGGTGGCCTCGCGGGAAGCCAAGGTCGCTGAGCGCGAAGCCCAGCTCGCTTCGCACGAGCGGGACCTCGCGCAGCGCTTCAAGGACGTGGCGCTGCGGGAGAAGGCGGTGGCCGCGTTCGAGCGCCAGGGTCCGCCGCCCGAGTATCGCGACCGCAGGGCGGTCCCCAAGGCCGCCATGGTCGAGGAGAAGCACAAGAGGCTGCTCGGCGAGCTCGACGCCCGCGGCATCCTCGTCAGCGACCTGCCGGCCGAAGATCAGCCGCTCAACGCGGAGATCTTCGCGGCGCGCCGGCAGCGCGACTTCGCCCGCGCCATGGACCTGCTGAACGACCTGGTGAAGGCGGTGGCGAGGCTGCGCGTCGATCAGCGATTCGTGGAGGCGAAGATCACCCGCCTGCAGGGCGCGCGCGGCACCGCGAAGCTGTCCGACATCCAGCGCGGCGAGATCGAGAAGCTGCTCAAGGACGTGACTTCCGCGTTCTCCGACGGCCGCTACGAGCAGGCCAACAAGGGGCTCAACCGCATCGCGGTCATTCTGGACGCCGGCTCCGCCTCGGGGTAAACGACCCGGCGTGGGCGAGAGCGCCGCCGATCCTCGCCGCCTGCGCGTCCGGGCAGGTCTGGCGTTCGTGCAGGTGCTGCGGCCGGCGCTCTACGCGCTGCTGGCGCTCTCCGCGCTGTTCACCTTCTGGTCCGGCGGTCCCGTGGCGGGCCGGACGCTGCCGTACTGGACGCGGAGCGTCGCCCCCACGATCTTCGGCATCTTCCTCGCCATCTTCACGTTCTACCGGTTCGCGCTGATGCGGGCGAAGAAGTACCCGGCGGCGACGGGCCTCTTCCAGGTGGGCCTGGGTGCGCTGATCTGGGTGTTGCTCTTGCCGTCGACGCGGCAGAAGATCAGGCCGCCCTCGGCGCCGGTAGACGAGGTGCCGGCCTTGATGGCGTCCCCCGATCCGCGCGTGCGCGCGCTGGCCGTCGAGGTGGCCGGATACCGCCGCGACGGCGCGCGATATGCGGCGGAGATGATCGACCGGCTGGACGACGCCGACCCCGCGGTCCGCGAGCGGGCGCACGCGGCGCTGGTGCGGCTCGCCGGGCACGACGAGGGGAGGGATCCCGACGCCTGGAGGGAAGAGGGTCGGAAGCGGGGCTGGCTGCGCTGAAATGCCGCTTGCCTTGACGCCCGGAAGCGCCGGCACTACAGTTTTCGAGAGTGAGAATCAATTTCAATATGAAGCGCAGCGAGCGAAAGACAGCCCTGACCTCAACTGCCCGCGAGCGGCTCGCGAGCTGGATCGCGTCGCGCGGGCTGAAGGCCACCCGGCAGCGCGACCTGATCGTCGACACCTTCTTCTCCCAGACCGGCCACCTTTCGGTGGACGAGCTGGTGGAGAAGGCCAAGCAGCGCGATCCCAGCATCGGCGCCGCTACCGTCTACCGGACGATGAAGATCCTCACCGACGCCGGCCTGGCCTCCGCCCGCCACTTCGAGGGCGGCCAGACCCGCTACGAGGCGGCGCTGGACCGGCACCACCACGACCATCTGATCTGCACCTCCTGCGGCAACATCGCCGAGTTCGAGAACGAGCGCATCGAGGAACTTCAAGACAGGGTGGCCGGCGAGCACGGCTTCACCGTCACGCACCACAAGCTCGAGCTGTACGGGCTGTGCGCCGCCTGCCAGCAGCGGCAGTCGGACGTCCGCAACCGCCAGCGATAGTCCAACCCGCAGTCGAACGAGAACGAAATGGCCCCTGTGGTGCGACTGAGAATGAGAATCACAATCGGTCTCAACGTGCTTCTGGCCTGCGCGTTCCTCGCCCCCGCCGCACGGGCCGACCGGCGCACGATGATCCGCGCCTACGAGTACATGACACAGCCCCAGGGCAACCTCGAGCTGGAGATCTGGAACGAGATCGAGGCGCCGAAGGGCGGCGGATTCGACCAGGCCGCCACCGTCCACCGCATCGAGCTGGAGTACGGGCTGACGGACCACTGGGACCTGGCCCTCTACCACGTCTTCGCGCAGGAGCCGGGCGACTCGTTCCGCTTCGATTCCTGGCGGCTGGAGACGCGCTACCGCCTGTTCGAGAAGAACGTCCTGCCGGTGGACGTCGAGCTCTACTTCGAAGTGGAACGGCCGGCGAACTTCACCGAGCCGTTCGAAACCGAGGAGAAGCTGATCCTGGAGAAGGACTTCGGCCGCTTCGCGCTGGTCGCAAATCTGGTGGCCGAGCAGAAGCTCTTCCACGCCGGAGAGGGACATCTCTGGGAAATCGACGCCGGCGCCCGGTACGAGGTCCTTCCCCAGCTTCGGCTCGGCGCCGAGTTCTGGACCATCCAGGAGACCGCAGGCGGCGTCACCGAAGGGAGCTATTTTGCGGGGCCCTCGGTGTCGTTCGCCTCCAGCAAGCTCTGGTTGCAGATCGGGGCGGGGTTCGGCCTCGGCGAGAGCGCCGGAGCGACTTTCGTGCGCTCGGTGCTCGGGATCAACTTGTGAAGGTCCGCGCCGGCCTGGTGCTGTCGATGGCGGCGGCCTGCAGCTCGGCGCCATCGCGGCCGCTCTCGGAAGAGGAGCGGACGTACCGGGCGAAGTGCACCGCATGCCACCGGGCGTACGAGCCCGGCGAGCGAAAGGACTGGCCGGCGGTCCTCGACAAGATGCAGACCGAGAAGAAAACGCACCTGAACCCCGACGAGCGCGCGCAGATCCTCGCGTTTCTCCGGGGGAATTCGGTGATGCGTTGAACGACTACCTTTCCTTCCGGTAAACTACATGTGCCTGCGGCCTGAGCAGTATCGGGGGAGAGGGACTTGCCGAGCGCGCCCAGCCGGTTCGAGGTGGAGCATCTCCGCCGCCTGATGCTGAAGGCATCGGTCGAGGCCGCGCAACTCGACGAGCGCGTCGACCAGGCGCGCAAGGACGACAGCCTCTGGCCGGCCCTGCATCATTGGTCTGACGCGGCGGAGTCGCTGGAGGAGGCCGTCGAGCGGGCACGGCCCGAGCTGCAGCAGGACGGCACACCGAAGGAGCAGATCGATCGCATTCGCGAGCGCCTCGGCGGCCTCGAGCAGCGCAGCAAGCGGTTCGACCTGGACTACGATCTCGATTTCTGCGTCGACGCCTGGACTTCGCTCGGCCATGAATTGGCGCAGCTTTCCGGACGGCGGCGCGATCCCCTGGTCCGGCTCCTCGAGCTCCGCAAGCCGGCCATCGATCAGACCACCGCGATGCTCTCGGAAGCGCAGCGGCACGAAGGACTCCTGCAGCAGCAGCATCGCGAGGTCCTGGAGCTGCAGAAGGAGCGCGATCGCGCGCGCGAGAAGTACGAACGCCTGCGCCAGGCGTGGCTCACCGCACAACGCGATTGCGAGGCGGCCGAACAGCAGAAGGCCGCGGCAGCGCCCCCGCAGCAATACGAAGTGAAGAAGCCTCCGCTGCCCGACTTGCGCCGGCTGACGGACGGACGGCCGGCGCCGGTGATCGTGCGGCTGCCGGCGTCCACGCCGGTCGCTCGCAATCTTCCTTCGAAGCCGATCCCTCCGCTGCCGCCGGGCAAGCCTGACCTGCGAAAGCCCCAACCCGCCGGGCACCGCGCGGCGCGGTACGGCAAGGGAGATCTGCCTCGGCTGCTCGAGCGCAACCATCAGCAGCGCGACGTGGTCGCGGCGCGCGTGGAAAAGACTCTCTCGCATCTCGCCACCGCGCCACACCGGACGCTCACCGACAGCACGACCGGCGAGCTCCGGGCGAACCTGGCGCGGATGGACGCGATCCTCTCGCGCTTGCGCGGAGCGGCGCGGCACGAGGTGCTCGAAGGGGCGCACGCGGTCGGCTCCATCATCCAGCGGATGAACTCGGTGGCCGCCCGCGCCGGAGGCGGTGGGCACAGCGCGGAGATCCGCAAGCACATCGAGGACCGCAGGGCGCAGCTTCACCGCATCGCGCAGGCGCAGCTCTCCAGCGAGTTGAAGAAACGGAGCGACTCGGGCCTCGGAGCGTTGTCGCTCAAACCGCAGCCGATCCGCGGCGCATTGGGAACGACGGCGATCCTTTCCGGCGGTCTCCATGCGCTCGGAGCGGCGCATCCGGCAGGTTTTGCACCACCGGGCGTCGCGCCAAAGGAATCGCATCCGCTGGCCGGCCTCCAGGTTTCCGGGACGCCGCTGCGAGAGCTGGCGGCGAAGGCGGAGCTCAGGCAGAAGCAGCTCGCGGCTCGCGCACGGAAAGGGCCGGTGCCTGCGCAGGCGACTGCCGGTGCACTGCTCGGCGCGTTCCGCGAGAATCCGAAAGCGGCGGGGTTCGCCGCCCATCTCGCGCCGGGAGGCGCCCTGCGGGCGCTCTGCGAAACGGCGCAGCGGGGACACGGGCTCCCGATTGGACAGGCCGCGCAGCATTATCTCGCCTCGCGCGGCTCGAGCCACCTCTGGAACGCCGTGACGACGTTCAACACGCTGGTCAGCGAAGGCCATCGGCCGCGCTTCAGCTTCGGGAGCTGGCTGAAGAAGAACGTCTCCGACCAGGTGTCGCACGCGCTGCACGGCGTCTCCCAGACGGTGACCCGGGCGACGGGCACGGTGGCCGGCCTGGCCGGCGCCGCGCGGCAGGGCATCAGCAGCTTCGCGAACCGCGCCAGCGAGATGGGTGTCCGGGCCGCTGCGCAAGTCGGCCGAGCCGTGGCGCGGGGCGCCACATCCGTCGCGCGCGGAGGGTTGCAGGCCGCCCAACACATCGGCCGGTCCACCCTCGGGCTCGTCCGTCACGCGGGGCATGCGCTCGCGCACGTCGCCGCAGGCGGCCTCCACGCCGTCCGGGGCGCCGCCACCTGGGCACAGCGCAAGGCGGGCGGAGCGGCGCACGGGCTCGGCGAGAGAGTCCACTCCGGGCTGGAATGGACGCGCAAGACGGGCGTCGTCGGGGCCGTCGGCACGGGCCTGAGGAAAGGGCTCAGTTTCCTCAAGACGGCCGCGCAGCACACGCCTCTCGGATACGCCGTCAAGAAGGGCTACGGCTTCGTGAAGGCGGGAGGCCTCTCCAAGGTCTGGAACGCAACCAAGCACGTCGCCGGCCAGGCCTGGGCCGGCTTGAAGACGGCGTACGACACCACCTCGAAGTTCCTCCAGAGTCCCGCCGGACAGCTCCTCGTCACCGGCCTGTCGCTCGCCGCCAGCTTCATTCCCGGCGGGATCGTGGTGAAGGCCGTCATCGGCGCCGGCATCGGCGCGATGCAGGCCATCAGCGAAGGCAAGGACTGGAAGGCGGTGCTGGCCTCGGCGGCGGGCGGCGCGCTCACCGGCGCTATCCCCTTCCTGAAGATCGGACCGCTGGCGAAGATCGGCATCGGCGCGCTCCAGGGTGGCATCACCGCCGTCGCGTCCGGTGGCTCGCTCAAGGACGCGCTCAAAGGCGCCGCCGGCGGCGCGCTGGACTCGTTCGATCCCGGCGCATTCCACGCGCTGAAGAAACTGAAGAGCTTCACCACGGCCGAGAAGCTGCTCAAGGGCAAAGCGATGGCGGATCCCCGCGCGCGCAAGACGCTCGCCGCGCTGGAAAAACTGGGCAGCAAGGGCGTCAAGGGTGGCATCTGGGTGAGCGGGAAGGCGGCGCGGGCCCAGCATGCGCTCGACAAGGTGGTTCGCGCCGGCGACCAGATCCACGGCGTCCTCTCGGAGGTGCATACCCTGGCGCCGGGCCTCGCCGACGTTGTCGGCGACAACGCGGCAGGCCATTTCGTCGGCCGGCTCGGCGATTGGGCGGGCCAGGGCGACGACCGGTTGCAGAGGGCGCTCGGATACGGCCACGCGGCGTCCGACACGCTCTCGAAGTACCACGGCTATCTCGACAAGGGCCTCGCCTACGCCGGCGTGAAGGATCCCGGCAAGGCGTACGAGAAGATGATGGCGCGCCGGGATCTGCGCGCGGGAAAGAAGGGCGCGCTCGAGCACCTCGCGCGGCTCAAGCTGGAAGACCATCGGCGCAAGCATCCCGAGCTGCACCTCGCCGAGGCCACGCGCAGGCGCAGGCATCCGCGGCCCGAGCGGACGGCGCTGGAGAAGGCGGTCACGCGAGGGCAGGATCTGGTGCGCAAGGGCCGCCGCGTCGCGCAGGGCGTTCACGACGGGCTGGGCAAGGTGCACGACGTCGTCGAGAAGGGGCTCAGCGGCGCCGAGAAGGTGCAGTCGGGACTCGAGAAGGCCATCGCGGTCGCCCGGCAGGGTGCGGACGTGCTCGGCGAAGACAGTGAATTCGGGCGGTACCTGACCCGTGTCGCCGATCGAGCAGACCGCATCCACGACCATCTCGAAACCGGCATCGGCGTGGCCCAGGACTTCAACCGCAAGGTGGGCGCGACGCACGAGGCGATCGAGAAGATCCCCGGCGTTCACAAAGACGGAGAGCCCGAGCCCCTCACGTACCTGGACGGGCGCCGCACTCCGCGGAAGTCGCCCCACGACGTCGCGCCGCCAAAGGCAAGCGCGTGGGAGCGCATCGGCTCCGTCTCTCGCCAGGTGCAGAAGTTCGAGACCGAGTACGGCAAGTCGCAGCGGAAGATCCAGGAGTCGTTGCACAAGGGCCAGGCGAATGCGGCCAGCATCGAGCTGATGGGGCTCGGGTCGCGGTGCGAGGAGATCGCCCTCTCCATCCGCGAGGCGAAAACGCTGGCGAAGGGCAACGAAAAATACGAGAAGGAGATCGCCTTCTACGAGGAGTGGCATCGGGCTACGAAGGCAAAGCTGCACACCCGGATCGCGGACACCAAGGGGCTCGGGGCGCAGGTCGCCGTCTCTGGCTTCGGGATCGCCGAGAGCACGCACCCCGACATCTTCGAGAATACGAGGGCCATCTACGCCGTGCGCACCAAGGTGGAGAGCTTCGGCGCGGCATTGCGCGACCCGGACGCCAAGGCGCAGGTCGCGAAGGTGCTCGCCGAGGCGAAGAAGGCGAAGGGCGATCTGGAGGCGCTGAAGGCCAAGTACCGCAAGGACAAGGCCGCCCACGACTTCCTCACCGGCGGCGGCATGCAGGACAAGCTGATCGACGAGGCGATGCGCAAGCTCGAGGCTTCTGCGCAGCCTGTAAAGCCTGCCAAGCATGGACTTGCAGCGATCGAGAAATACAAGAAGCAGGCCATCAAGGCGGGCAAACGGATCGACTCCGGGCTGACGACCGCCGAACGAGCGCTGCACAAGGGCATTGGGGCGGGCAAGAAGATCGACTCAGGTCTGGAGAAGGTGGCTTCGGTCGCCGGGCAGGTGAGCCAGATACTCGGCGAAGACTCCGCGCTGGGCGAGCTCGTGCACCAGGTCGGCGCAGGGGCCGGGAAAGGCCATGAGAAGCTGCACCAGGCGCTCGACATGGCGCAGACCGGCAAGAAGTTCCTGCACAAAGGGCACGAGATCTTCCGCCAGGGGCTCGAGGCCGCGCAGGGCCATCACGCGAAGCAGATCGAGAAGGTGCACGGAAAGAAGCCGGTGCACGCCGACCACAAGGAGGGTGCGCTCGAACACGCCCTCCATGAAGGGCAACACCTCGGTCACGACGCGGGCGCCCTGTGGAAGGAAGGCAAGCGTTTCGTCCACGACGTTCGCGGGGCGGTGCACGGCGGCTGGGAGCTCGTCAAAGGGCTGTTCGGCGGCGGCGATCACCCGCAGGCGGAGGTCAATCCGGCGCAGGCCGTGCAGAACGCGCTCCAGTGGGTGACGGCGTTCGGCAAGCAGATCACCGCCGCGATCCGGCAGATCGAGCGGCTGATGCACGCCGGGCGGACGAAGGAGGCCGCTGACCGGGTGCATGCGCTGCGCGCGATGAGTGAGCAGACACGCGTCGAGGTGGACAGGGCAGTGCAGGCGGCCGCGAACGATCCCCAGCTCGCGAAGCAGGCCGCGAGCGCGCGCAAGCACTATCTGGAGATCCGCGCGCATCTCTCGCAGTTCGTCAAAGGGCTCCATGGACTGGATGCGGGGCCGGAGCCAGCGCACGATCGCCGGCACGCGCCTTCCGGCCGGCGCGGCCACGCGCACCACGATCCCGTCGGTGAGCTGATCGACGGCATCCTCGACGGCAACGATGGACGGATCCACGTCGACAAGGGGGCGGCGCGCGGTGACGTGCCCGTCGACGACTTGCAGGAGGTCGATCCCGCTGCCCTCGAGACCTGGCTCGGGTCCGGCGAGGGCGTGAAGCTCTTCTCCGAGGTGTTCGGCGCCTTCATCCCCGCCGAGGGCGCCCTGGTCGTGCACCATCGCCGCGGGCGCCCCGGCGGCCGCGCGGACGTGCATCCTCCGCACGCGCAGCCTTCTCACCGTGGATTCTTTGCTCGGGTGTTCGACCGCCTGGAGGGATTCGCCGACCGGATCGCCGGATGGGCCCGCAAGGGTTCCAGCCTGCTCGGCAAGGGAATGCACTACGCGGAGACGGGCATGCACGGTCTCTCGCAGGTGGAGAGCGCGGCGGAGAAGGTCCAGGGATATGCCGGTCAGGCCGAGGGCTTCCTCGAGAAGATGGGCCTGCACACGCTCGCCGGGTATGCGGGAAAGGTCGGCGGCGCGGCGGGTTGGGTAGACGACGAAGCGAAGGCCGCCCACGGCGGTTTGAAGAAAGCCGACCACTGGATGGGCGAGGGCAAGTCGGCGCTGGGAAAATTCGGCGGCCTCGTCAACCTGTTCAAGGCGTCGAAGAGCGGCGACGGCATCGACGGAAAGCTGTCGCCGCAGAAGGTCGCCCTCGGATCGGCGTTCGACGAGCCGCGCCGGCTCGACGTCACCACGCTTTCGAAGATGCAGTCGTTCCTCGGCGACGATTTCTCCGGCGTGCGGGTCCATACTGGACCAGGCGCCGCGGAAGTGACCCGGCGCTTCAACGCGGAGGCTGTGACGGTCAAGGACCACATCTTCTTCGCGCCGGGCCGCTTCAACCCGACGACGGTGGAAGGGCAGAAGCTGATCGCGCACGAGCTGACCCACGTGCTGCAGAAGGGCCGTGCGAACCTCGACGTGCGCACGGCGGAGGGCGAGGCGCTGCACGCGGAGCACAGCTACGGACACGGGCCGCAGATGGAGACGCTGAACCTGCGCCGCCCCGAGCCGGGGTTCCGGCTGGCTTCCGATGGCACCGCAGCCTCCTCCGGCATCCACACCGCGAAGCGCACGCGCAGCCGCGGCCACGAGGCGGGCGGCAAGGACGAGCTGCCCGACGGCGACGAGCTGCTCGAGCAGATCTCCGGCCGGGTGTACGACCTGTTGATGGAAGAGCTGGAGAACGCGTTCGAGTCGCGCTGACGTTTTCTTGCGCCATCGAACCCCCGGTGTAGCGTCGGCGGGAGATGCTGGAGAAGCTCTCGTCGCGGAAGAAGCTGCTGCTTGGCGCTCTCGCTGCCTCGCTGTGCATGAGCGCGATGTCGCTGGCCGATCCGAAGGGCTTGCGGCGGCTGGAGCGCCTCGCCGCCGACATCGAAAGACAGGAGCAGAAGAACCGCGAGCTCCGGGCGGAAAACGCTCGCCTGGCGAGGACTGTCCGCGAGCTCTCCCCACCCTTGCAACCCAGAGCGCTGGAGAGGGCCGCGCGGGAGCAACTGGGGTACGTGCGGCAGGACGAAGTCCTCTTCAAGTTCGAGTGACGCGATGCCGCCGCGGACGGGCACAGCGCGCAAATGGGCGGCCCTGGGCGCGCTTCCCGTCGCCTGCGCCGCGCTCTGCATCCTGCTTCTCTGCGGGGCCTTCGCAACCACCAAACCAGCGCCGTGGGCGATCCTCGTCGCCGCCGTCGCGGCCGCCGTCGCCCGCTGGGGCCTCTCGACGCAGCGCAGGGCATGGCACGCGATCGAGAACGGATTCCTCTGCGCGCTCGCGGTGCTGGCGATCATCCAGCTCGCGCCTCCCCTGCAGCCGCTCATGTATTTGCTCGCGGCTGGCTACGTCCTTCTTCTGCCTCTCCGTCTCGCCATCCCCCTGCTGGCCGTTCTGATCGCTCTCGACGCATCGCTCGCAGGGCAGTGGCCGCAAACCGTCGCTCACGCCTCGTTCACCGCTCTGTTCGCGGCGCTCTACCATCTGCTCCTCGGCGGTCGGCTCGCGGCGGCGCGCCGGGCAGAAGGCCTCGCCGTCCGCAAGCGCATCGAGGAGGCCGAAGTACGCGCCCGCGAGCTGCGCCTGGTGGCCGTGTCGTCGGACGGGCCGGACGCCAAAGAGCGCCACTTGCTGGGCGGCGTGGCGGAAGTGGAAGAGGTATTGCGCGGCGCGCTCGCCGTCGCCGAGGCGGCGTTGCATCCGCACACGGTGGCGGTCTTTCTCCTCTCGCCCGAGGGGGAGAGCGCGCGCCTGCGCGAGTGCGCCTCGACGAGCGACAAGCTCTTTCGCGGACCGCTTCCCTCCCGGGAGGGAGCCCTGGGCGCGGTCCTCTCCGCGCAGCGCGCCGTCCGACTCGACGATGGCGCGCCGCAGCTCACCTACTACGAAGGCCGCTCTCCGGTCGTCGCCTTCTGTGGCGTGCCCTTGCAGGAGCGCGGCGGCGGCCTCATCGGCGCGCTCGTCGCCGATCGCAATGCTCCGTTCTCGGAGGACGAGCAGCGGGTCCTCGAAGCGCTCGCGGGCGAGGTCACCCGCGCGGTCGAGGCCGAAAGGCTGCTCGGCGCCGTCCGGCGCGAAAAGGAAGAGAAGGCCCGCTTCTTCCGCGCTCTCGAGGACCTGAACAAGACCACCACGCCGCAGCAGGCCGCACAGGCCGCCATCGAGCAGGCAAGGCAGATGTGCGCGGCGCTCGACCTCTGCGCCATCACGGTGCTGGAGGACCGCGGCCATCGCGTCGTCGCAGTCGCTGGCGACACTGCTTCCGCGCTGCTCGAGCTCACCTTCCCGGACAATGCCGGCCTGGTCAGCAACGTGGTCAAGCTCGGAGCGCCGCTTCCCGGACGCGCGCTCGGCGCGATGGATCGGGTGATGATCTTCGATGCGGGGACGGTCGTGCGCGGCCTGTCCGCGCTGAAGATCTTTCCCCTCAAGTCCGGCGAGAGCGTGGTGGGGACGCTGGTCTGCGGCTCGCGAGATCCGGAAGGGCTCCCGGAGCCGGCCCAGAAGGAGCTGGCGATGCTGGCGCTCCAGGCCGCCGAAGCGCTCGTTCGGACGCGCCTCTACGAGCAAGCGGAGCACCTCGCGACCACCGATGGGCTCACGGGGTTGCTCAACCGGCGCACGTTCAACGCGCAGCTTCTCGGCCGTCTTCGTGAAGCCCAGCGGTACGGCCGGCCACTTTCGCTGCTCTTGCTGGACATCGATCACTTCAAGAAGGTGAACGACAGCCATGGACATCCCGCGGGCGACGCCGTGCTGCGCAGCGTCGCTGCAATGCTGGCGCATCAGGCGCGCGAGACGGACATCGTGGCGCGCTACGGCGGCGAGGAGATGGCGCTGATCTTGCCGGAGACGGACGGGTGGGGCGCGCACGCCATCGCCGAGCGCATCCGCAAGGCAGTGGGGGCAGCGCCGCACGCGACCGACCAGGGAGCGCTGCGCATCACCCTGAGCGCAGGGCTCGCCACCTGGCCCGGCAGCGGCGACGGCGCGGAGCAGTTGGTCGACGCAGCCGACAAGGCGCTCTACCGCGCGAAACAGGGCGGAAGAAACCGCGTTTGCGCCGCAAATCCCGCTTCCCCCGGCGTCCGTGGCGATCTACGCTCGTTCTTACCCGGGAGCCCAGGTTGAGAAAGAACTACGTCCTCGACACCAACGTCCTGCTCCACGATCCGCGGGCCCTCTTCCAGTTCAAAGACAACAACGTCATCATCCCCATCTACGTCGTCGAGGAGATCGACAAGTTCAAGCGTGATCTCTCCGAGCTGGGCCGCAACGCGCGGCAGGTGTCGCGCGATCTCGACGCCTTCCGGGAGGAGAACGGCAGCCTGACCGAGGGCGTTCCGCTGGAAAACGGCGGGACGTTGCGCGTGCTCTTCACCGAGCGCGAGCTTCCGCGCGAGTTGATGAACCAGCACGTCGCCGACAACCGCATCCTCGCCCTGGCCATCGACGTGAAGGAGCGCGAGCCGAACCTGCGCTGCGTGTTCGTCACCAAGGACATCAACCTTCGCATCCGTGCGGACGCGCTGGGGCTGGTGACCGAGGACTACGAGAACGACAAGATCGAGAACCCCGAGGTCTACATGGGGGTGCGCGAGCTGGAGGTCGCAAAGGGCGACATCGACGACTTCTACGCCCGCGGCGAGCTGGCGCCACCCGACGGAATCAACGGCGTCTACCCGAACGAGTTCGCGCTGCTCAAGGATCGGAACGCACCGAACCACACCGCGCTCAGCAAGTACAACGCGCAGAAAGGCCGCTTCGTCCCGCTGCTCAAGTCGCTTAAAGAGGGCGCCTGGGGGCTGCGGCCGCGCAACAAGGAGCAGAGCTTCGCGCTCGACCTCTTGCTCAACGACGAGATCAAGCTCGTCACCATCGTGGGGAAGGCGGGCACCGGCAAGACGCTGCTCGCCATCGCTGCAGGCTTGCAGAAGACGATGGAGGAGCAGGTCTACCAGAAGATGCTCGTGAGCCGGCCCGTCTTTCCGCTCGGCAAGGACATCGGCTTTCTTCCCGGCACGGTGGAGGAGAAGCTGAACCCGTGGATGCAACCCATCTATGACAACGTCGAGTTCCTGATGGGCCTTTCTCGGGCGGACAAGAAGGCGGGACGCAGCTATCGGGAGCTGATTGATCTGGGACTGGTCGCCATCGAGCCGCTGACGTACATCCGCGGGCGCAGCATTCCCAACCAGTACATCGTCGTCGACGAAGCGCAGAACCTGACGCCGCACGAGGTGAAGACGATCATCACCCGCGTCGGCGACAACACCAAGATCGTCATCACCGGCGACCCGTATCAGATCGACAATCCGTACGTGGACTCGACCAGCAATGGCCTCGTCCACGTGGTCAACAAGTTCAAGCACGAGCGCCTGGCCGGACACATCACCCTGACGAAAGGTGAGCGTTCCGCGCTGGCAGAGCTCGCTTCTAACGTCTTGTGAGTCGGGCCAGACTTCTGGCTGGCGGCTGGGGAGCTGGCCTCGGGCAATCTTGCGTCCAGTCTGTAAGGGACGACAACCACTGCGCCGATTCGCGGCACGCCGCTTGAAGGGACAACAGGGAATGCCGTCGACGAACTTCGTCTTTCCAGTGCGGTACGTGTCGGAAGGGGTAGCGGTCCAGACCACGTCGCGCGAGCTCAGCCCCCTCGGCATCGCGGTGCGTTCGCTGGCGCCTCCACAGGTCGGCGCGCGCGTGTCGATGGCGCTCTACCTGCCGAATATCGCGGTGCCGGAAGTGGCAATCGGGCGGGTGGCGCGGGCGAAAGCCGGAGCGCCGGGGGACGCCGGTTTCTGGGCGGACTTCATCGTCGTCGATCCCCAGGCGCGGATGCGCATCTCGCACCTCCTCTCGGATCGCGACCAGAAGGACGGCAACCACCGCGGCTTTGCCCGCCACGCGGTGACGTTGGCCGTCCGGTTCCGCAGCGCGCGCGACTTCGTGCTCGAGCACGCGAGTAACATCAGCCGTGGGGGCATCTTCATCCAGACCGACGATCCGCCGCCGCTGGAGACGGTGGTGCAGGTAGAGGTGAACCTGCCGGACAATCCCGCGCCGGTGACGACCAACGGAATCGTCGTGCACCGCCAGCTCGCCGTGGGCGGGAAGATGCCCGGCGTCGGGGTGCAGTTCGTCGATTCCGGGGATGACTTCCGGGAGCGGATCGATCGCTACATGGACTCGCTGCTCAAGGACTGACGGGCGCGGAAATCGAGCAGCTCGAGCGGGCGCTCGGCCATCTCGAAGACCACCTCGCGGCGATATCCTTCCGCGTCGCCGCCGACCTGGAGCGGCATCTCCCGGTCGAACCGGACGGAGACCTTGTCGCATTGAAAATCGAGAACCCCCGTCGGCGCCGGTCCCCCGCGCCAGAGTGTGCGCAGATGAGTGAGGACCTTGGGAACGCCGATGGCGGTGAGACGGAGCTGGAACCTGCCGGGAGCGCGCAGCGCGTGAGGGAAGGCGCGGAAACCAAATCCGTAGTTGGGGACGGTGCTGACCGCCGCGATCTTGCACGGCCCGCGGTAGATGACCTCGCCATGCTCGATCTCGCGGCCGACCGGTTTGCCGTCCGGACCGAGCTGCTGCGCGCGGCCGCCCAGATTCAGCACCTCGACTTGCGGGATTCCCCGCTGGAGCAGATACGAGGGGAGCGTCTTCCCGACCACCGAGCAGAAGTAGCCCAGGCCGCCGGGCCCGACGGTTTCCTTCAGGCTGACGTAGTCGTTCAGCACCGCCGCGTCGATCCCCAGCCCGGCGAAGGGAGCGCGCTTCCCGTCGTGGAGGATGAGGTGCAGCGGCCGGGCGACCGAGACCTCTCCGGAGCGGGCGCGGAGGATGTCCTCGACGACGCCGATTCGCCTCCCGCTCGCGCCCACGTAATCCGCGACGGCGTTGCCGGTGCCGAGCTTGAGCACGCCGAAGCGGGGCATGAGGATTTCGCCGACCGGAACGGGAACGAGCTTGAAGGCGCCAAGTGCCGTGTCGACGCGCGGCTGCTGAGCCTGGTCAAAGAGGCAGTTCACGTAACCGACGAAGGTTCCGTCGCCGCCGCCGGTCAGCACCGTGCGGTAACCCTTGTCGAGCACCTGGCGGGAGATGGAGCGGGCGTCGTCGAAGCTGCGCGAGTAATAGAGATCCTCGGGCGGGACGAAGTTCTCCAGCTCGCGCTTCAGCGTATCGGAGACGCTCCTCGCATTCGCGTTGAGGAGCACCGCGACGCGATCGGCGCTGCGGGCTGGAAGACGCTCGACGTTGCCCATTGGACGGTGGTGAGTAGCAAACGTGAGGCCGCGAACCGCTGCGGCGCGTTACGACACAAACTCGAAACAATCCCGGCACTTGGTTTTCATCCATGTAGCCGTTACACCCACATGCCTCCGCGTACAAGCGGTGGCGGTGCGAAGCCGGCTACGCAGGTCACGTTTGCTCTTGGCGCGCCGCTGCGCCCGGCGTACACAGGGCGCTCCCATCTGGAGGGTGCATGAAGGTCTTCCTCACGGGCGGCAGCGGGTACATCGGTTCTGCGGTCGCGCTCGCGCTGAAGAAAGCCGGGCACGACGTGCTCGCCCTCGTCCGCTCGGAAGCAAAGGGAGAGGCGCTGAAGAAGGCCGGCGTCAAGCTCGCCGTCGGCGAGCTCGGCAACCCCGCCGGCTACGCGGGGGCCGCGTGGGGACGTGCGGCGTTCGTTCACGTTGCGCAGGACTGGTCCGCGCAGGGACCGGAGCTCGATCGCCGGACCATCTCGAGTGCCCGCGATCTCTTGCGCGGCCAGGTGGGGGCGACCTTCATCTATACGAGCGGCTGCTGGGTGCAGGGACCGACTGACGGCGTCGCCGACGAGAGCACGCCGGCGAAGCCCGCGCGCGCGGTCTCCTGGCGACCGGCGCACGAGCAGGCAGCGCTGGAGATGGCGCGCGACGGGATCCGTTCCGTCGTCGTCCGCCCCGGAATCGTCTACGGGGGCGCCCGCGGCGGAATCCCGGCCATGTTCTTCGGCACCGCTTTGAAGCATGGCGCTGCCCAAACCGTCGGAGCCGGCGAGAACCACTGGCCGTTGGTCCACATCGACGACCTGGCGGAGCTGTACGTGCGGCTGGTCGAGCGCGCGCCCGCCGGATCCGTCTATTACGCCGCCGACGCGTCGCGGCTGACGCAGCGCGAGATCGCCGAGGCCGCCGCGCGTGCCGCCGGCAAGGACGGCAAGATCCAGCCGCAGCAACCCGACGGCACTCCGTACCAGGAAGCGCTGACGCTCGACCAGCAGATCTCGAGCGAGAAGGCGCGCAACGATCTCGACTGGCGCCCGCGGCACGAGAGCTTCGTCGGCGAGGCAGCCCACTTCTTCGCCCTCTGGCACTCCGCGCGATAGAGTCTGCCGTTCCGAATCGCTGAACCATGGTGAGCAAGGCGGCGAGTGCCCTGCAAACCGCCTTGGCGTAACGCTCCCAGACTTGACCTTGCCAGCGCAGTGGCATTTGTCCCCTGCCTCCGGAAGGAAACGGGGGTCCCATCATGCGAAATGCAATCGTGCGAGGACTGGCGCTCGTTCTGGCGGCGCTCGCCGCGCCCGCGGCGTTCGGTTCCAACTACGTGGTGCTCTACAAGCAGCAGGACCTGCCCCGCGACGTCGAGGCGACGGTCACGAACGCCGGGGGTTCTGTCGTCTATCAGTATCCCCAGATCGGAGTCGTGATCGCGAAGTCGGACAACGCTTCGTTCCGCGACAACCTGCTCAAGGACAACCGGATCGAGAACGCTGCAGCGACGGAGCGTTTCGCGACCAGACTACCCGACACGCAAATGGATGCGGAGGGGCCGCCGCCCGGCGACCTTCCGAATGCGCCAGCGACGGACACGGACTCGCTCTCGGCGCTGCAGTGGGACATGCGGCAGATCCACACACCGGAAGCGCATGCGATCACCGGCGGCAGCCCCGCGGTGCTGGTGGGCGACATCGATACGGGAATCGATTTCCACCATCCGGACCTGAGGCAGAACATCGACGTGGCCAACAGCGTCAACTGCGTGAGCGGAGTGCCGGTGCCCGGACTTGCGGCACAGGACGACAACGGCCACGGCACCCATACCGCCGGAACCATCGCCGCCGCCGCCAACGGATTCGGAATCGTCGGCGTGGCGCCGAACGTCAAGATCGCCGGAATCAAGGCGGGCAACACCGCCGGCTTCTTCTTTCCCGAAGCGGTGATCTGCGCGTTCGTCTGGGCAGCGACGCACCACGTCGACGTGACGAACAACAGCTACTTCGCCGATCCGTATCTCTTCAACTGCCGCAACGACCCGGTCCAGCGCGCCATCTGGAAGGCGGAGCAGCGGGCAATCCAGTTCGCGCAGTCGAAGGGAGTCACGGTGGTCGCCGCGATGGGGAACGAGAGCGAGGATCTCGCGCACCCGACTGTCGACGCGACCAGCCCGGATAACACCACTCCGGTGACGCGGGAGGTGACCAACGCATGCGTGGTCATTCCGGTGGAGATCCCGCGGGTGATCGGCGTCACCGCCGTGGGGAACGCCCGGCAGACAGATGCGAACGGCAACCTCATCACGGGATATCTGAAGTCCTTCTACTCGAATGTCGGCGTCGGCGTGGCCCAGTTGACCGCACCGGGAGGGGATTCGGTGTTCGGCCGCACGCCGGAGGCGGTGAATGGCCGCGTGCTCTCGACGTACCCGCCGAACAAGCCGTGCACGCGCAGCGTGAAGGAGAACATCGGCGATCCCGAAGAGCCGACGGTCGTCTACTGCTACCTCCAGGGAACGTCGATGGCATCGCCGCACGTCGCCGGCGTCGCCGCCTTGATCGTCAGCCGCTTCGGCAACCTGAACAACCCGCAGAACGGAAAGATGAGTCCCGAGCGCGTGAAGGCGTACCTCGACCAGACAGCAGATCCGCAGCCGTGCCCGGTCTTCCTTCCGCCGACGTACGAGACCGTCTTCGGCACCGGCACCGAGAGCGGCTTGTTCGCGGCGTGTCAGGGTGGCCCTGGCTACAACTCCTGGTACGGAAAAGGCCAGGTGAACGCGCTCAACGCCGTCACTCACGCGTCGGGCAACTAGCAGGCGCTCAGGGCTTCTGCTGCTCGAGGGCGGGGGCGATCGCGTCCAGCAACGCGCGGTCGCCCTGGAGCGCCACCCGCTGAGAGTAGAGCTGCAGGCCGCGAAGGCCTCCGAGCTCCTCGCCGCCGCCGGCGTGTCCCGGTCCGCCATGCAGCAGCTGCGGCAGGACGGTGCCGGGCCCCAGCGTCTGGCCCGCGACCTTCTCGCTGCCGATGTAGATGCGGCCGTGGTACGGCGCGATGGCGAGGACGCATTCGCGGAGGAAGTCGCGGTCGTCGCTGTAGACGGAGCAGACGAGCCCGCCGCCGCCGCGCCGGACGAGATCGGCAGGCGATCGCGCTGGGGCCAGCGTGGCAACGGGTCCAAAGACCTCGTCCTTGTGCATGATCTTCGCGGCTGCCGGGTCGCGCGAGAGCAGCAGCACCGGCGAGACGAAGTATCCCTTTCCCTCGGGCGCGATCGCCTTGACGGTCCCGTCGCCGCCGAAGATCGGGTCGGCCTCGGAGGCGAGCTTCGCGATCCCCGCGCGGACGTCGCGCAGCTGATCGGCGGTGCTCAACGGACCCATGGTCACTTCCGCGCGCGCGGGATCCCCGACCCGGACCTGCGAGAGCTTCTCGATCAGCGCCTCCCGGGCCGCCGGAAGCTGGTCGCCGGCGACGAAGATCCGGCGGACCGCGGTGCACTTCTGTCCGGCCTTCTGGGTCATGTCGCGAACGACGTCCTGGACGAAGACGTCCCAGGTGGCGCTGCCGGGTTGCACGTCCGGCCCGAGCACCGCCGCGTTGAGCGAATCGGCTTCGACGTTGAGCCGGGCGCCGCGCCGCGCGAGCTGCTCGCGCAGCTTTCCCGCGGTCTGCGACGAACCGGTGAAGGCGACGACGTCCTGCGGGCCGAGCCGGTCGAGCAGATCGCCCGGCGATCCACAGACGAACTGGAAGGCACCGCGAGGAAGGATCTCGGCGCCGAGCTCTGCGGTGCGCCAGGCGACGAGAGCGGTGCTGGTGGCCGGCTTGCTCAGGATCGGCATTCCTGCCAGCAGCGCGCAGGCGGCCTTTTCGCAGGTGCCCCAGGCGGGGAAGTTGAAGGCGTTGATGTGAACTGCGAGGCCGTCCCTGGGGACCCAGAGATGGATGCCCGCGTACCGCGCCGTCCGGCCGAGCTGCACGGCCTCGCCGTCGCGCAGCGCGCGCAGCGACCCGAGCTGCGCGCCGAGCTCCGCATAGTGCGCCAGCGTCGCGATGGCGCCGTCGATGTCGAACTTCGCGTCCCCGCGCGTGTTGCCGCCGTTCTGCATGGCGAGGCCGATCAGCTCGTCGCGCGCCACGTGCATCGCCTTGCTCCACGACTTCAAGAGCTCGCCGCGCTGCGCGAACGTCAGCTGGCGCGCGGCCGGGCCGCCTTGCGACCGACCGAACTCCACCGCTTCAGCGAAATCGATCCCGTTGCTCGAAGTGCGGGCGAGCGGTCCTTCCGTCGAGGGGTTCACCAGGGTCGAGAACGGCTCCTTCCCTTCGACCCAGCGTCCTCCGACGAAGCTTCGCAGCGTCTGCATGGCGCCTCCTGCAGTGGATCTAATGTGTCGCCGGCCGAGCCGCCGGACGCGGCAACGTCGCCGGCATCTCGGCCAGCGCGTACGCGACCACGGCGATGGCCGCGGCGTTCTTGGCGAGATTCTCCGGATCGATCTTGTCCAGCGTATCGGCGGCGCTGTGGTGGATGTCGAAGTAGTGCGTGACGTCGGGGTGAACGCTGACGAGTGGCACCAGCGCGCCATCCATCGGGGTCAGGTCCGCGCCGCCCGCGTCGCCCTCCTCGAGATGGATGTCCAGCGACTCGAGAGGCAGGAGCCATGGCGCGAGCATGGCGTTGCCGCCCTCGCCGGTGCGCAGCCGCACCGACAACGGCCGGTCGGCGCCGCTGTCCGCTTCCAGCGCGGCGACGTGGCGGCCGAGCTCCGCCTGATGCGCGGCGGCATATCCCTTTCCGCCGGCGAGGCCGTTCTCCTCGTTCATGAAGAGCACGACGCGCAGCGTCCGGCGCGGGCGCTGCTGAAGCGACGCGATCAACCGCCCCGCCTCCATCACCATCGCGACGCCGGCGCCGTCGTCGTTCGCGCCCTGCGCGAGGTCCCAGGAGTCGAGATGCGCGCCGATCAAGACCACTTCGTCCGGCCTCTCGCGCCCGCGCACTTCGCCGATCACGTTGGCCGAGTCAGCGTCCGGCAACATCCGGCATCCGAGCGCGATCCGAACGCGGACGGGTCCTCGCTGGAGAAGGCGATGCAGCAGATCGGCGTCCTCGGTGCTGACCGCCGCGGCGGGAACGCGTGGAGCGTCCGCGTCGTAGATGGTCAATCCGGTATGCGGCGAGCGAAACGAAGCCGTCGCCAGCGACCGCAGCAACACCGCGACCGCGCCGGCCCGTCCGGACGCGGAGGGACCATGGGACCGCATCTCGACGAACTTTCCGTAGTCGGCGGGAGCGGACATGGTGTGATTGAAGAAGACGATCTTCCCGCGCACCGCCGCGCCCAAAGCCGCGATCTCCGCGACGGAGCGGGCTTCGACCACCTCGGCCGTGGCGCTGCCGCCGATGCTGTTGCCCAGCGCCGTGAGGGCGAGACGGTGGTCGATGCCGCCCGGCGACGCCAGGATTTCGGCCGTCTCCTCGCCGCGGACCCAGTGCGGCACCTTCACCGCCTCCGTCCGCGCAGCGAGACCATCCTGCTGGAGCTTCTTCAGCGCCCATTGCACCGCCGCAGCCGCGCCCGGCGATCCGGAAAGCCGCGCCCCGACGGTGTCCGTCAGCTCCTGCAGCCGCGCGTAAGCGACCCCGCTGGTGAGCGCGCCGCCCACCAGCTTCTGCGCAACGTCCGGGGGAACGGGACCGACGGCGAGCACCAGCGCGAGCAGCAAGGGACCTCCCGGAGAGGCGCACCTTATCGCACGAAATTCGTGGCGGGAGTGGGAGTGCGTGCTCCGCGCCTCGCACAATGTCGCGTGGCCTCGCCTGCCGATCCTGTGCTCTGTGAAAAGAAGACTCAAAGGAGCAGACCATGAAAAGGATCGTCCTCGTCGCCGCCGTCGTTGCCGCTTGTGGGGGTAGCTCGAATATCGCGGCGAATCGCAACCGGGCCGGTTCGGGATCGTCGACCCTGCTGGTCACTGCGACCGCAACGGTGACTGCCTCGGACACGTCTCCGTCCACGAACTACCTGGTCACCGTCAAGAACGGGCAAAACGCTGGCGTGACCGGAGCAACGGTCAGCTTCGGCGCCGTGTCGCTGACGGACGCGGGCGGCGGCAACTACACCGGTTCGAGCACGTCGTACCCCTCGGGCGACCTGAGCCTCTCGGTGGTCAAGGGGACTGACCAGGTGCAAGGCGTGGTGCTCGGCTATCCCGGCGCGCACGCGATCAATGCGCCGACGGTCAACAGCACCGTCTCCGCCGGCCAGCCGCTGCACGTGAGCTGGACCACGCCCTCGGTGGCGCAGTCGGTCACCATCACCACCCGCGACTTCAACGCCGCCGACGTCTCCGACACCGGATCCTACGACATCGCGGGCACGGACAATCCAGCCCGGACGAACCAGCGCGTGATCATCGTCCGCTCGAACCAGTTGGACCTCGCCGGCGGCCTGTCGGGTTCGTTGGCGAAGGTGACGGTGACGAGGCGGGTCGATCCCTTCATCGTGAACTAGCCGCTGCCGCACCGGAGGCGCGGCTTTGCGGCTACGCTTGAGGCTGTACGGTCAGCCTCTGCCAGATGCGCAGCGCGACGAGCGAAGGGCCGGAGACGTCGATCCATTGCTTCAGCACGGGACGGCGGGCATCGAACGCGAGGTTTCCGCCGAGAAGCCCGGTCTGGAACGGCGACGTCGAAGGCGGCCCGCTGAACCACTGCTCGACGCGCAAGAGCGAATCGGAGCCGCCCGCGAACTGACGCCACCAGGCGTCTTGGCGGTGCGGCAGGACGTCGGGGTCCGGAGCGGCAGCCGCGTCGGCGAGCCCGAACCATCGTTGGCGCAGCTCGTCCCCGGACGCCACGTCCACGCCCTGCAGCTCCAGCGCGGGATCGGCCGGCGCGTCGCCGGCGCGCACGCGTAGCGCGCCTTCGCAGACGCGCCGTTTCGTCATGCGCTGGAGCTGCAGCGGGGCGGCGGAGAGAAGCGGCGCCTGCAGAAGGCGCTCCTCGATCCGGCGCAGCGTCTCCGCCTCGCGCAGCTCGTCGTCTACGTCCATGGCCACGAGCTTCCAGCCTTCGCCGAGCAGGTAGAGCCGCACTCCCGCTCCACGCATCGCGGTGAGATCGGGAGCGGCGCGGCGAAGCGTGCCTTCGAGCTGCCGGCGGACCAGCGCGAGGACGGTGTGGAGCACGGCGTCCGCCACCGCGCGGTGCCGTTCCGCTTCGTCGCCGTGCAGTCTTCCCCCGCTCGCGATCAGCGCCCGCCAGTGCCGCGCCGTGGCGCGGTACGCATCCCGCAGCGTGCCGGGCGCTTCGCGGTCCGCCGCGGCGAAGGCGGCGGCGTCGATCAGGCGCTCGCCCCCGAGCAGGAAGCTGCTGGACGTTCCGGGGATGAACGGAGCGGGCCGTCCCGGCGAATGAGGAACGCGAACGGTGACCTGGAGGGTGAGGCCGCCGAAATCGACGTACGTCTCGATGGGATGGCGGTCGTCGCGCGTGCGCCCCCGCGCGGCCCGGGCCGCCGCGGGATCGGCGACGAGACGATGCGCCGCGCTTTCCCATGCGGACTCGAGCCCGCGGCAAAGCTGGCTGGCGCCGCGCTCGTAGACGGCGCTGAACGGCTGCGTCGCGCCGCTGTCGAACGCGCACTCCGGATAGGTGACCACCGCTTCCGCCGATGCGAGGCGGGGCCGCCGCAGCGTCCATCGGCCTCCTTCGGGCGCCGCCAGCGGAACGGCGTGCGCAAGAGCGAGGGTGCGGCCGAGTTGGTAGGCGAAGGTCTCGAGCAGCGTGCGGCTCACCTCGGCGCGATCGGCGGTCGCTTCCGGAAGCTGCGCGAGCCAGTCGGAGAGCAGGAGCAGGTCGGGCGACTTGAACCGATCGATCAGCAGCGGGCCGCCCTCGTCCTCGGCGGTGGGCGCCTGCGGCAGCCAGAGCTGGTCCGCGGCGTCGGGCGATCCCCGCAAGAGAGCTGCCAGCGCCGCGGCACCCGGCGCCGCGAGTGCCGTCGGAAGCTGTCCGCCGGGCGCGAGCAGGTGCTCCCCGCATCCCACGCGATAGGCCGTCGCCGGGTCGCCTCCGAGCCGCCGGAAACCGGAGGGAGTGGGCCGGTGAGCGCCTTGCGGCAACAGCTTCGCGCCGACCGCGCCTGCGGTGGCGCTGTCTTCTTCGACGACGACAGTGGAGGTACTTCCGATGTCGACTGCGAGCCGCAGGGTTCCCGCCGCCGCGGAGGCCGATGAAGCGAGGGCCGCTTCCGGCGCCGACCCGACGCACGCGCGCCAGAGCGCCGGCAGATCCCAGAGGGATTGGGGCTCCCGCCCTTCGCGGACGCGCAACACCGCCCACCTCTGCCAGTCTGCCGGCCAGTCCGCGACGACGGAACTGGCCAGGCGCGGCATCGCCCACGTGACCGCGCCTTCGCCCGTCACTCCGTTGGGAGTTGAGCCCGGCGATGCCGCAGCGCCCAGCCAGAGCCGGACGGGCGTCCTGGAGCCGTCGAGGCGCTGCGCTCCGGCGCGAAGGCAGACGGTGCCCCGCCATCCCGGGGAGAGGAACGGTGGCGAGAGCGCCAGATGGATCCGCAGCGATGCGGCCCCCGATCCGTAGCGACCGGCGAAGACGAAGGGGAAGCATTCCACGGCGGTGAGCTCGGACTCGCGGACGACGGCGAGCCACGCTGGCTGCACGACGCGGGGGCCGTCCAGCGCGGCCGGACCGTCCAGACGGATGACGCCGGCATCGACGAGCGGCGCACACCAGGACGGCATCGGGATCGGGACCAGGTGCTTTTCGGATGCAGGTCCGAGGACATCGGCTGGCACCAGGAGCGGATCGGCGCAGCCGACGGCGTCGCGCCAGTCGGCGAGCGCCGGCCGCAGCAGGTCGTTCGCGGTCGGCTCGGGGAGTCCGAACTGCGCCCGCATGGCGGCGAGCAACGCCTCGATGGCCAGCGCTGGCCTGAGCGGCTCCGCCCGCCCCGCACGCGTCAGCCTGTTGGGAGGAGCGCCGCGCCGCTTGAGCGCGCGAAGCGCCGCGCCGGCAGCGCGCTGGACGGAGATGGAGTCAGGGGAAGCCAATGTCGTCTCAGCGCAGGTGCGCGCGGGGGGCGGTTCCGGGCGGCCGATGCGCGGCGTCGGATTCGGCGGGAGGCGTCTCTTCGTCGATCTGCTCTTCGGCAAGACGGCGGCGCCGCAGCAGCAGGCGGAGAATTCCGGCGCTGCCGGCGAACAGGCCAGTGAGGCCCAGAGCCAGGCGGGTATCGCCGAGCGCGATCGCGGAATCGAGCAGCTCCGGCGGGCCGTACAGCGCCAGCACGCTGGGGACGAGGAGCGTCACACCGGCCGCGGAGATGAGCGCCAGGGTCCAGGGCCTGCGTTCGAGGAGCGCCATTTTGCGGGCCGCGCGGTTCATCGGTCTCCGCCTTCGATCGTCCACTCGCGGGTGGGGACGCCGAAAGCGCGCGCGAGCCCGAGGTCCACCAGTGGACTGTGTGAGACGAGGATCGCCGCGTTCCGGCCGGACGGCTCGTGGACCCAGCGGAGCAGCGCGTCCATCAGCCGCAGGTGAGCCGCCGGATCGGCTGCTCCGAATGGCTCGTCGAGAAGCAGGAGGCGCGTCCGATCCCGCGCCGATTCCAGCCGGAGCACTTCGCCTGCGAGCAGGATCCGCTGTCGCTCGCCCTCCGAGAGCGTGCCGACGGGCCGTGAGACCAGATCGTCATCGAGCTGGGCGCCAAACCAGCTCTGGGCCAGCGCGCGTCTGGGCTGGATGGATCCGCCACCGAGGATCTCGTGGACCGGCATTTCGGCGGGAAATGCGCGCGCAGCGTCCTGCATCACGTAGCCGACCCGGATCGGAAGGGGCGGCCGCGCCGCGATCTCCCGCAGGACCGTCGACTTGCCGCATCCGGAGGGCCCGCAGAGGACGACGAGCTCGCCTCCGCGGATGCGCGCGTCGGGCGAGACGGCATGAGAGCGGCCTCCGATGGTGACGCGGGTCCGCAGGACGCGGACGCCGTCGGGCGCGCCGGAGCCGGCGACACCCTCAGGCCGGGCGCCGTCGCGCGCGGCGAAGAGCGCTCCCACGGCATCGAGGTATTCCTGCAGGCCTTGCCCTTCGGCTCCCTCCCAGCGGCGCTCTCCGTCCCTGCGTATCGTCAAGGAGCGGGCGCGGCGGTTCTCGATCCAGAGGACGTGGTCCGCGACGGCCTGCGCGCCGCGGTCGCCGAGCAGCGCATCGATCGGCTCCGGATCGTGCGAGGTGAGCACCAAAGCCCCGCTTCCGGTGAACTTCGCCGGCAACAGGTCGCGCACGCATTCCAGCAGCGCGGACGTGCGCGCGCCGTCCTGGGCGGAGGTGGGCTCGTCGAGGAGCAGCGTGCAGCCGGGATCCGCCCGCGCGCGGGAGAGCGCGAGCGCGAGCAGCAGGCGCTGCCGCTCGCCGCGCGAGAGCGTCGCCACCGACGTGAACGGATCGAAGAGGCGGCGGCGCACCGGGTCGTCGCCGAGGCGCCCGAGCAGGTCCCAGAGAACGCGATCGGTGCGGACCGGCGCCGCGCGCGCGACCGCCGCCACGTCGGTGCCGGAGAAGGCCGCAGGCAGCGCTTCGTCGGGATCCTGGGGAACGAGAATCGCGCGCTGGAGCTGCGCGCTCCACGCCCGGAGCAGGGTGCTCTTCCCGGCGCCCGAAGGACCGAGGACCCACTGCAGCGCCGGCCTTGGGGCGAGGCCGTGCGCGCTCGCGATGCCGCGGGCGAGCACTGCGGGGCCGACGCGGAGAACGCCGCCGTCCAGCTCGATCCGGCCGGCTCGGCGCGGCAACGTCTGCGCGAGCAGCAGGAGGAGGGCGGCGGCGACCACGGTCACGTGCGCGGAGCCCCAGGCCTCCGGGAACGGGCCCGGCGCGCCGCTCTCGTCGGCGCCACGGAGGAAGAGCGCCGCGCCGAGGGAAGGGTAGGGAGGAAAGCCGGGCGGACGGAAGCTGTCGATCAACGTGTTGGAGACGATGTCGATGAGGACGGCGCCGGCCATTCCGGCGAGCAGGAGCGCGCCGAGCTCCCGGCGCCGCCGCAGCCAGAGCCCGTGGCGGAGCAGGATCGCCCAGCGTTTCTCGCCGCGAACGGTGGCGGCGAGGAACGAGTCGCTGCTCTCCTCCGCGGCCCGGACGTCGTCCAGCCAGCTCCAGAGGCCGCGGCTGATCCCCAGGCCTAGCGCTGCCGACGCGGCGAGGAGCCCTGGAGCGGCGCCCAGGAGCGATCGATACGCGAGCTGATCCTCGGGACGCAGCGCCAGCCATTGGCCGGCGGCGAGCATCGCGACTGGGCTGCAGACCAGCGCACGTACGACCAGGGCAAAGGCGACGTAGGGAACCGCTCCCGCAAAGGACAGAGCGGCGCCACAGATGCGCAGCGCCGATTCCAGACGCCGCGCGTAGAGCAGCGTCCAGAGGGCGCCGATCCACACCGCCGTCGCGGCGGCGCCGAGGGCGATGAGGCAGGTGCCCGCCAGCATCATCGGCAACGCAGGCTCGAGGATGCGCTCGAAGGGAAGCGGTCCTCGCCACCAGAGCGCCATCCGCAACGGGAAGAGCGTGCCCGTGGAGCTCCAGATGCCGAGCGTCGCGGCGGCGATGACGGCGGCCGCGACCAGCGCCAGCAGGTCGGCAACGGAGCGCGGCCCGGTGTCGGCGAGCTCGCCGCGAAGGTTGCGGCGAATGAATGCAGCGAGGACGGCACCGCCGCCCATCAGGAGGATCGCGAGGATCGCCGCCGTGAGCGGATACGGCTCCGCGCGGTCGGTCAAGGCGACCGCCTGCGCGAACCCCAGGACGAGCAGGATGCCTGCGATGGCGGCGGGTGCGCGGAACCCCGGCGGGAGGAGCGCGTCGACGGCCTGGTGCGCCGTCACGTCGCGGTCCCCGAGGCGCTGAGGGACCAGCGGACTTCCGCGACGAATCGGTGGCCGAGATACCAGAGGACGACGAGCGCGCCGCCGACCAGCGCCGCGGAAGAGAGTCTATCGCCCGCCGACACCTCCGCCATGGCAGCGCGGATCAGCGAGCCGAGACCGCTGGAGGCCGCCTGCAAGGCGGGGTCCTGGTCCGCCTTCGCGCCGGCGAACACGGCGGCCGCCGCGAGGGCCGGAACCAACGGGACGAGCCAGCGCGTCGCGTCGAGGACGGAGAGTCGCGCCGCGCAGGAGAGAGCGGGCCGCGCTCCCAGGGCGCTCAGATGCGCCGCCTGCGGTGGCGGACCGAACAGCGACCGTGCCGCCGCGCCCGCCATCGCGCCGGCGAATCCGGCGACGAACAGCGCCGCGGCCGGTCCGGCACCGATCGAGCGGGTCCGATCGTAGAACAGCGCTGGATCGAAGAGCGGCGCGAGCGGAAGCACGATCAGGGCGGCCGTCGAAGCTCCCGTCGCGAACCGGCCGGCGGGACGCGCCGTCATGCGGCCTGCGCGGATCCCCTCCGCGATGGCCCCGGCGATGCCGGCGGCAGCCAGGGCGAGGGAGAGCCCGCAAAGCAGGAGACCCAGCGCGTCGTACGCACCCCACGCCGCGCTGCGGAAGCGGCTCTTGCCGGCGACGGCCGCCGCCCAGGCATCGCGCAGCGAAACGAGATGCGACCTTTGGTCGGCGATCTCCGGAGGTCTCCACGGCGGGCGCCTGCCCCACATGCCGCGGAGGACGTCGTCCCGGTCCTTGGCCTCGAGGCTGCGCTGCGCGAGCGCGCGCAGGACTGCGAGGTCGAAATCCAGATAGGCGGAAGCGGAAGGCGGAGCCGCCACGGTGGGACGGGTGCGATCGACCTCCGCCAGCGCAACGGAAAGAACGAGGAGCGAGGCGAAGGACACGGCGCAAGCCGCGGTCCAGCGAAGCGCCGAGGCCGCCAGGCGCGACCCGCGCGCCGCCGTCGCAAGCGCGACGATGCCGTCGGTCTGCGCCTCGACGCTCATCGCGCTTCCTCCTTCAGCGCCGAGAGGCCGACGCATCGGCCTGCCTGCGCCAGCGCGCACCCGAGCTGCTGCTCGAGCGCGGAGCGCAGGACGTCCAGCTCCTGGCAGTGCCCGGACCACGCTGCCGCGTCGAGGCTCCAGGCGGTGCGGTCGAGCGACTTCGGCGGCCCGACGATCCCGGCTTCCCACTGATCGAATCGGTCCAGCACGGCCGTACGCACCCGGCCTTCTCCACAGCGCGCGATCGCGGGTGCCGTCGGGGTCACAGGAGCTGGCGGCGGAGGTGCCGCAGGCTGCGCTTCCGCGCGGGCCTCGCTTCCGAGCAGGACGGCTTCGTCGAGCGGCAGGGAGCGGTCGAAGGCGCGGCTCCATCTGGGATCGCCGAAGCGGAACTTCTCGGGCCATCGGTCGCGGCCGGCGATCAGCGGAAACGACGGCCGGGCGAGATCGGGCTCGTTGTCGGAGCGGACCGGCAAGAGCCACCATTCGCAGAGAGTCGCAGGGCCCAGGTCCGCCGTTGGCCAGGCACGCTGCGCCCCCCAGCAGACGAGGGCCGTGCGCAGCTCCGCCCGATCGGTGGCGACGGCGACGAGGCGTTGTCCCTTCCTGCGCTGCGGGGCCCGCGGCCAACCCACCACCGCGAGCCGCACTGCGAAGCGGTCGATGAGCGCGGCGGAAGGAGGCGTCCTGGCCAGCCGAAGCGCGGCGAGCTCGACGGTTCCGCGCGCTCCGAAGAGGGTCGCGGATTGCACCGCGCAATCGGGGTCCGCTTTCGAGCGGAGGAGCTTGACCCGATTCGGCGCTGGCGAAGGCAGCGCCGTGGACTCGCCCAACGCACGGGCCAGGGCGCCCGCGCGCACTTCGCAGACGTCATCGGGCTCACCCTGGCATTCGGAGCAGCCGCGCAGCGCCGTGGGCTTCGCGGCGTACTGGACGGCGCGAAACCAGTCCTGGGCGTCGGTTCCGCTCGCGACCAGCGCCACCGCCAGCAGCGCTGCGCTCATTGCGGCGTGCTCCAGGCCTGGAGCAGACGACCGAAGTAGCGCGGGCTGCGGGCTGCGTCAGCTTGCGATTCGGGGATCGTCAGCGTCGCCGGACGAAGAAACGCGAGCGGATAGATGGGCGCTGGCCCGTTTCTCGCCACGTCCTGTTCCAGCAGACGCAGGCTTTCGGCGCGCGTCGGCGGCGGCGCCGACGAGCTTCCCAGCCAGGAAGGTGGCGGATAGACGATCGACGACTCGTAGCCGGCGAGCAGCGCGCGGCCGGGAGACTCGCTCACCGCCTGGCCTCCGCTGAGGTTCTGGTTGCCGGCCGGATGCAGCAGGGGAACCAGCGTCGGGTAGCGACGGTTGTAATAGTTGCTGGCGACCGTCAGCAGGACGTCCCAGCTCCCCAGCGATCCGCGGTGGACCTCGCTCGCCTTCACGCCGGAAACCTGCACTGCGACACCGCGGCCAGCGGCGACCGCGGCGATGCGCGCGGCTGCCGCCGCCCATGGCTCCTCCTGCACGTACACGAGGCTGAGAGGACGGCAGCTGGCGTCGCCGATTTCGCCGAAGGGCTGCGCCGGCCCGGGATCTTCGCAGGCGGGGGCAAGGCCGTCGTCGTTGCGAGGCACGAGGCCCGCGAGCGCGCGGGCGCGCGCGTCACAAGGCGCCCGGTTCTCTCCCGCGGCCACCGGCTCACGCAGGTCGCGCTGGAGCTCGAGAAGGCGATCTTCGCTCGCCGTGGCGAGCGCGTTGAACAGGCGGCGCACGCACCGCGTGCTGCCGTCCCTGCGCCCGAAGAGCGCCACCAGCGACTCGAATCCGTCCTCGCCTGGTTCGGGGCGCGCCGGCGCGTCGAGGTTCCAGAGCGCGCGGAAGAGACAGATCCCGGGCTGCTGCAGGCATTGCAGCCGCTTCTCCGCCACGGACTCGGGCCAGAGCGGCTGGTAGCGGATCAACAGCCGCGACCGGGTCCCTTTTGCCTTGGGCACCTCGGCCGAGCTCTCCAGCGTCACGTGCAGGGCGTCGTAATCGGCGAGGTGGAACGGACCTGACGCTCCGACGTGGTAGGGGATCTCGTCGGCCGCGAGGTTGGTCAGCGGCGTCTGCAGCTTGCCGACGGAAGCGCGGAGCTGCGCCGCCATCCTCTCACGCTTCAGCTTGCATGCCTTCTCGCCGCCGGGCTCGCAGCGGCCGAACAGCGCCGCCATCGTCTCCTCGTCGAAGGCGGCCCGCTGCAGGCTGCGCAGCAGCGGCGTGGCGCGCGAGGGAAGCCGCGGATCGAACGGCGCGAAGACCGGGAACGCGAGCGTCTGCGCCGCCATCTCCGCTTCGCGCGGCCGCTCGACGTCGATTCCGCGCATGAACAGGCAGATTCCCCGCGGATGGCGATCGAAGAACGCGCGCAGGTCGGCCGCGGTCTCCGGGCTGCCCGGCGCGCCCAGCGTCGCCGCGTTCCACGGCTGTGCCTCGATGAACCTGGCGGAGTTGGTGGCGGTCACCGCCTCGGACACCAGCGTGCTCAGGTGGACGCTCATCGGGACGGGGCCGCACGCGGCAGGCGCCACGGTGGACGGCGCCGTCGCCTGGGCCAGCGCCTGGTAATAGTAGAGGCTCGTCGCGACGTCGTCGGGAGCGACGTCGGCGCTGCCGCCCTGGTAGCAGGCTCCCTCGGCGCAGGTGCGGACGACACCGCAATAGAGCAGCGCGCTCGCGGCCTTGCTCACCGCGCAGTTCGCCCCGGCACCGGCGCAGGCCTCGAGGCGGCCTGGCTGCAGGACGGAGGCGGGTGCGGGCTCGTCGCGCGGCCGGGCGGTCTGCAGAGCCGGCAGGAACAGCGCGTCGTGGAGCTGCTGCTCGGTCAGGGTGGCGAACTGCCCGGGACAGAGCGGCGACACGCGGCCGCTCACCTCGTAGACGAGAACGTCGCCGACTTCGTCGACGGCCTGCGCCTCGCATTCCTGGGTGGCGCCCGCGGTGGCGAAACGCAGGTACTGCTCCGGGACGTCTGCCCGCAGGGGGCACTTGAGGAGCACCGGCCCCGTCGGCTGGCGCACTTTGAGGACCGCGTGGCGGTCGCGGACGGAGAACGTCGCCGGCTTCTGCACGGCCTCGGGCAGAGCGCGATCGATGCGCAGCGCTCCCGCCCGCTCGGCCAAAGACCAGGGCGATGCCGGCCGCACGGGCGCGCTGCTGCGCACGTACGCGGTGCCGGAGGCGGCGACCCCGGCGAAGGCCATGACCATCGCGAACAGCGTGCGCAGCGATTCCCCTCCTCAGTAATCGCGCCTGCGAAGGCTGAAGAAATAGAAGACCTGGTTGGTCACCGTCGGCGTCAGCGCCACCTCGAAGACCGAGTCGGCGCGGCGCGACACGTCCTCCGGATCGGTCAGGTCGGCCACCCGCTCGTAGATGCGGCCGAGCTGTGGATGGCGGCCCTGGCGCGTCACGTTCTCGCTGCCGTAGCGGAAGGGGTGCGTGCTGGCGATGGAGATGAGAGTGCCGGCCTCGCGCAGGCGGCGCAGCGTCAGCCGCACTCCGGCGTGCGCGTCGCAGCTCGACAGCGTCACGCTGCTCGGGCTTTCGGGACTCGACAGCGTCACCTCCTGCGGGCGCTCGATGCCCGGCTCGCGCGGCAGGCACACCGAGCCGTCGAACTGGCCAAACGGCGCTTCGGCGCGCAGCCGCGAGAGGGCCTCGCACGCCTCCTGCGCGCAGCGATCGAGCTTCTGCACCCACTCGTCGCTGAACCCGAACGGCGGAGGAAACTCCAGCCTGCGGCTGTCCGGCGACGCGGGAGCCGCCAGGTCGGGGCGGTGCAGGCCGAACAGCTTGCGGACGGAGGCGGCCACCTCGTCGGGGCATTTGCCGCTCCGCACCGCACAGAGCCGCTCCTTCACCGCATGGCGGTCGAGCGCCTCGCGGTACACGGTGCGCAGCCGCCTGCGGACCTCGCGTGCCGTCAACAGATGGCTGCCGCAGATCAGCGGCTGCGGCAAAAGCTCGAGGATCCGCGTTCCGCCTTCGACGAAGACCTTGTAGCCGACGACGGAGGCGGCCCGCTGCTGGATGTTCTCCGCGTCGAGCACCTTGCAGAGGAGCTGGGAAGTGCGGGCCAGCACGGCGCGCGCCAGCTCGTCGTGCTCGTGACGCGGGTCAGCGGCGTCGAAGATTTCCTCCAGGCGCTCGGCGATGGGCCCTAGGTCCTTGTCCTCCAGCCCCGAAAAGAGCGCCGTGATGTCCGGTTGCGGCGCCTCGCAAAGCAAATCGCCGGACTGGCGCAAGGACCGTCGCGCGGCGGCGATGTCGGAGGCGCGCGCGATGCGCAATCGCCGCTCGTCGCCACCGAGCAGCCTGGCGACGATGGCGGCATCCTCGTCCGCGTTACGCACCGGTGCCGCGCCGGCGGACCCGATGCAGCGCCTTCCGCGGATGGGAGGCGCCCAGTCGCGGATCCGCAGCGCCGCCGGTTTGGAGACGCCGGGAATCGGCAGCGGAGCGCCGGGCCGCGGGTTCACCCACTCGAGGCGCGCCTGCGCGTCGTCCAGATCGCGAATGGCCGGCAGCGCGGAGAGCCGCTGTTGCAGGGCGGTGGCGTCCGTCGCGAGCGCGACGGCGACCCACCTCGCCGCGGTGGGCTTGTCGGCAGGTGGCAGCGCCGCGAGCTGCGCCGCGGCGTCGAGGTGCAGTGCGCTGGCCCGCAGCCTGCCGGCGTTGCCTGGGCGGAGCGACGAAGGCCAGCCGGCCCGTCGCGCCGAGGTGGCGATGGCGCCTTCCATCGCCGCGGTCGCAGCCTCCCAGGAGCGGAAGACGCCTGGGGCGTCTGGGATGCCCGCGTCCTTGCCGTAGAGGAGCGCACGAGCGGCATCGAGCTGGCCCAAAGCCGACTGTACGCCGCGCAGGGCGGGATCGAGGGCGACACCGCAACGCCGCGCCTCCGCCGACAGCGATGCCGAAAAGTCGCGCAGCGCTGCTCCGGGACGGGTGGCCGGCTCCTGCGACTGCGCCGCGAACGCCGCGTCGATTTCGGACGCGTCCTGGTCCACGCGGCAGGCCTTGCAGTCCCGCCGCGGCCAGCCGTCGCCAGCGCGCCTCGGCCTCGCCAGGACGACGGTGAGCGATTTCTGGCCGGCTCCCGGTTGCACGTCCAGCACCTTGTCGAACTCCGGTTTGTCATCCGTCGCGAGCTCCAGCGCGGCGGCGAACCGCGGCTTTCGCACCAGGATGCGCAGCTTCCCCAGCGCCGGCGGAATGTCGTCGATGGTGACCCGCAGGTCGCCGAGCTCGCCCTCGGGCGGGACCTGCACCTCCTGCGAGATGAGCACGCTCTCGCAGCGCAGCCCCTGCGCGGGGTGGGGGGAGATGACGGAGCTGCGCACGGACTGCAGCGGAACCGAGGAACATCCGCTGGCGGCGAAGAGGAGGAGGAACAGCAGCGCGACCACCACCGCGGCGAGCGGGGCGCGGCGCCGCAGGCGCCAGTGCGCCGTCCAGGGATGCACGCGCGGCTCCAGGGCAAGTCGCCCGATCGTCCGAAGCCAGCCGACGCGCACGAGCCCGTCGTCCGGCGCGGGCAAAGGTCTCGCCACCACGATGGGCGCATGCGCGCTCATTGCTGCCCGAGAAGCTCCGAAGCCTCGAAGATGCGCTGCAGGTCGGCAGGCAAGAGCAATCCGGCGCTGCCGGCGCGATCGGCGAACTCCGGCGTGAAGGGTCGCGCCCTTTCCGGGAAGCCTCGCGCGGAGAGCCGCGCTTCCAGGCTTCGGGCGGAGAAATCCGTCCGCTCGGCGCTGTCGCGGCGGCGGTTGTGCGCGCGCTCCACCGCCGAGTACAGGGCGAGGGGGTGCACCCCGGGATGCAGCGACGAGAGTGCGTCGACGTCGAGACCGATCGGCGTCTCCTCGTCGCGGCCGCCGGCGAGATCGTCGAGCACCGCCGCCTCGGCGACCGCGAGCTGCTGATCGAACAGCCGCGTCTGGCTCGGGTCGATCGATGCCCGGAACGAGGCGCGCTCCAGCGGGTCCGACAGCTGCGCGAGCGCGACGAGGAAGTCCACGTCGAACTCGCGCACCGCCCATAGCTCGCTCCCCCTGGAAACCAGGGGGATCCGCAGCCGCGAGAGCGCGTCGAGGTACTCCGTGCGCCGCTCCCGGCGTCCGCGCTGCGCCGGAGCGAGGATGAGGATGGGATGCGGACGGTCGCGCCAGCCTTCGGGCATCGCCTCCAGCGCCTGCGCGGTCAGCTCGATGAAGATGTCCTCCTCGAGGGGCTTCGCGAGCAGGATGTGGCGGACGAGCAACAGGCGTTCGACGTGTCCGAAGAGCCAGGGCAAGAGGACCTCGCGCTCCAACCGGCGCAGCCCGTCGAAGTCGATCAGGCCCAGCCACGGCCCGGGCACCCATTCCAGCGCGGGCCTGCCGCGGACTCGCGTGCCGGGACCGGGAGCTCCCGCCGCCGTGCAGGCTCCCGCCGTCACCGAAAGCATGCGTGTCCAGGTCGCTGCCACGTCGAGGGAGACCATCGAAACCTCGTGCGATGTCGTACGTTCGAGCAAGCAAAAAAATCCGAGCCGAGCGTCAGAGGAGGGAAAGAAGCTGGCGGAAGCCTCCCATGTGTCCGTACTTCCTCATGTTTCGGAAGAGCGCGCCGAGCTCCTCGGGCGACGCCGGAGGCGCCGAATCCGCCCCGAGCAGGGCGAGCCCGCCTGGCCGTGCCCGGGCAGAAGCGGCGATGCGCGCGCAGAGGCCGGAAGCATCCATCAGAGCGACTCGAGCCTTGGCCGCCGCCGCCACGAATGCCGGCAACTGCGCCGGCTCCAGGGCCCAATGCGGCGGCAGGGACGCGCAAAGGCGCCGCAGATCTCCGCGCAGGTCCTCGGGCCGGGCGAGGAAGAGCCGCAGCGCGGCGTGCCGGCATGCCGCGGGATTGCGCGCCCACGCCGGGCTGAGCACGTGCAGCACCAGCGTGATGGCGACCTGCGCCGTGAGGACCGGCTGCGGGCGGGCGGTGGCGTGAAGGAGCGCGAACCAGTCGGTCTGGGGGATCCGCGAGAGCTCGCCGGACGTGACGAGCTGGGGCCGGAGGCAGGCATCGACGCAGTGCCAGGCGAGCGCGAAGGCCGCGTCCGAGAGCAGCGCTTCGCAATCGGACACCACCTGCTCCGGCGTCAGCGAGGGCGCGAGCTCGTCGTCGTCCGGCGAGCCCGGATCGACCTCGTGCGCGGCCTCGTCCTCCAGCGTCACCGCGATGGCGGAGACGGCGAACCCGGGCAGCGCCTCGAAGTCGACGAGCCAGCGCGACAGCTCGAGCCAGAGCGTGCGCTCCACCTCGACGGGCGCGGCGCCGCTCTCCGTCAGGCGCAGCCGATGCCGGCCGAGCATCTGATCGACCCACGGGCGCAGCCGCGGCGCCCTTCCGAAGAGCGCTTCCCAGCGATCCACGAGCTCGGTCCCATCAGCGGTGCCGGAAGGCTCGGGCCAGATCGGATCGAGGCTCGCCCGGCGCACGTCAGGTCCTCTCCAGAAGCTCGCGGCCGTTTTCTTCCAGCCAGCGGGCGAGATCCGGCAGGCGGGTACGCGCATCTTCCAGCATCCGCTCCGCCTCGCCGTTCTCCAGGTCCACGCCCAGCCGCTGCAGGGCGAAGGAAACGTCGCGCGCGGAGGTTCCACCGAGCGTTCCACGGGCCAGCGCGGACACCGCCTCGAGCAGCTCGCCGCGCGGAACGTCCGACGACGCGCCGGCGCTGAGCAACCGGATCGCCAGATCGTCGGTGCGATCGGGCAACCATTCCGGCGATCCGAATCCCGCGTCCGCCAACGGAGCGGAGAGCCCGCCCGATGGCCCGCCGCGGCTGCGGCGCTCGCTCGCGGCATGGGCCAGCAGCGTGAAGAAGCAGAGGCCCGCCATCTCCGGCGTCAAGGTCTGCTCCGCTTGCGGCAAGAGCCGTCCCGCGCGGTCCACCCAGGGCCAGAACCGCGCGCCCGGTCCGGAAGCGAACCGGGCGAGAAGGGCGCGGGCGTGATCCGTGGTCCGCCGTTCGGCCCGGTTCCGGTTCAGACGCTTGCGTGCGTTGCCCGCGGCGGCCTGGAGCAAGCTGGGCAGATACGCGCCGCGAGCGGCGCCGGATCCCGAGCGGCTGGAGCGTCCCGTCGGGTGCGGCATCCAGAGCCGGTCCTGCACCAGCGCCCACGACGCGTCGTGGGGGTGATCCGCGTGCCGGAACGCCGCGTATGCGGCCTGGGCGATCTTCAGCACCCGAACCACGAACGCCGCGAAGGGCTCTACGCGCAACGTCCTCTGGGCGACCCCGTGCAGTACCTGACGCAGCGTGGCGCGCGGCGTGCGCGATCCGAGCAGGCGCTGCGCGGCGGACTCCAGCTCGGAGATTGCCCGCAGCATGGCCCAGGTGAGGTCGAATCCTTCCGTCCTGCCCAAGGCCATCGCAGCCTCGGCGAGCCATTCGCGCGTGGCCAGGGGCACTGTCGCGCGAGGGTCCGCGCACAAGCGCCAGGAGGCCGGGTCCATCGCCAGCGCGATCGCGCGATCGGCCTTCGGGCCCATCCGCGCCCGCAGGGCGGGCGGAAACAGCAGCGCCGCGTCGAGGTCGCTGCGGCGCCTTCCCCGGGTCGGGGCGCGGACGAACCAGGAAGCGAGCGAGACGCCCGAGGCGTGCTCTGGGTCGCGCGCGTCGAACGCGAGGCGGAGGCACGATTCGAGCTGCGGAAGTGGCTGCATCGACCCCGTGTTCCCGCGTTCGGGTGTTTACGTGACCGCGCCCGCGGGTTTGCGGTCACGAGGAAGGCCCGCTAGGACATACGATCGGGACTGCCGGAGAATTCAACATGAGAGTGGGGGACAGCGCAGCAGAACTTCTCGGGGCAGCCGCAGATTCCGGCTTGCGCTGCGGGGGCTTCCTGGTGGTCTGGCTCGACGATAGGCCTTCGGTGCGGCCCGTCGCAGGCGATCGCCGTCTCGCGCCGGGCGTGCCGGATGCCGTCCTCGACGCCCTCACCGAAGCGCCGGCGCTGTTGTCCGCCGCCCTCCAGCTCCGCACGCCCCAAAGGCCATGGGACCGCGTGGAGGTGGCCGTCGTCCCCGGCCCGCGCACGGAAGGCGAGGCGGTCTCCTTCGGCTCGGGATGCATCCGCCTCTCCATCGGCGAGGAAGCCTCGCCGGCCGACGCCAAGGCGATCGCGCGCCACGAAGCGCTGCATCTGCTACTGGCGGCAACGCTGCGGGGAGGGGAGAAGTGGTGCGATCCGGAGTTGGCGTTTGCTGACTGGATCGTGCGGGGTATCGAGGCGCGCGCGGTTCCCGGAGTTCCCCGGTTCCGCACTCCGCTCCCAGGGGTGCTCGATCCGCTCCCCGTGACCCGGCTCGAGGTGCAGGGCCACCTGCAGACGCTCCCGCGCGAGTCGGCGGCGCGCCTCTTCTTCGGAGAGAGCCTGTATACCGCGTTGCGCGAGGTCACCGGGCCGACCGACTCCGTCGAGCAGCAGCAGCTCTGGCTGGTGGAGGCCGCGCTGGGGTCGTACTTCCTCGATGCGGCGGGCCGCCTTTGGACGCAGGATGCGGACGCGCTGCGGCCCATCCTCCTCGACGACTGGTTGATGGACTACGAGCAGTACGCGCGCGGCCTGGCCAATCCGCCGCGGGGGGCGGGCCATTTCTGGCGCCTGTGGGAAGCCGGCTGGAGCCGCGACCCGGTCGTGCGCCTCTCGGTGGCGGCGCAGGCGCTGCAGCGCGACGATCACTGCGTCTTCGCCGAAGGCTCGCCACCGCACGACGCGGTGGTGTGGAAGAACCGCGGGCGTGTGCGCTTGCCATTGGTGTCGTGCGAGGCAGGTCCGCGGCCGCCTCCGCTCCAGGGATTCCGGTCCGTGCTTCGCGCCGCGGACAGCGCCGACGCGGTGCTGGCGATGGCCGCCGTCGAATCCGCGAGCCGCGGCGCGGAGTCGTTCGAGGCCCGCGCTCTCTGGCCGCGGATCCTCTCCAGGCTGCTCGCAGGGCAATTCCGTTGGCCGGACGTCTCACCCGCCGCCGTACCGGCCGTGCAAGTGATCGATGAGGACGCGCTTGCGCCGTGGGCGGATGCGGCCGCCGCGCTCAGGGCAGTCCTCGGAGAGAAGGCTTCGTGGGTCCCGAGCGTGCTCCCGCCGCAGTCGAAGGCCGCGCTGGCGCGGTCAGCGGCTCCGCCAGCCTCGATCCTTTTGGTGCACGGCGGCGCGCCGTCGCCAGGGTCTCTCCTGGCCGCGCGCGAGCTTGCCGCGCGCATCCCCGTCCGCGGGTCCGTCTTCTCCACAGACCTGAACGGGGGCGCCGCGTACGAGCAGCTTCCGGATCTCGAGGCGCCGCTCGACCCTCGTTACCGCGAGGAGACCTGGACCGCCGGCGCGGTACTACCCTCGCGGGTCGAAGATCTACCCCGGCTTGCCGACGAGGCGACGCGCGACGGGCGGCTGACCACGCCGCTCTCGCATCTGCTTTCGATCACGGCCGTCGGGCTCGAGGAATGCCATTATCCGCGCGCGCCCGCTGCCGCGCTTCCCGCAGCGCCTGGCTGAAGCGCAGCGCGTACGACGCGGTGGAGGCAGGGATCGGCACGGTCCGCAGATCCGCAGCCTGCGCGAACGCCTGCGGGGCCTTGCCCCAGTTGTAGGCCAGGGCGGCGAAGGTCTCCCGATCGAGAGGTCCCCGCCATCCCGCGGCGCGGAGCACGCGGTTCGCTCCCGCCCTCGCGAAGCGCGCATCCCAGCGCCGCCAGGCCGCCTTGTAGATCCGGGCGGCGGCGATCGCGTTGATGCGCGGATCCCAGAGGAGCAGGGGCGAGTCCAGGCTGAAGACTCCCGCCCACCACGGCATCACCTGGAACGGACCGACCTCACACGCCCGGCCCAATGCCGGCTGGAGCGCGGTCTCGGTCATGCCCAGCGCCTCGAGCACGTGCGGATCGACGCCCTCCTCGTGGGCCACCTCGTGCACGAGCGCGCGAAGCCATTCCCTCAGCCGCGGATCGTCGGGCCCCTGCGGCCCGCTGTTCGCGGCGCAAGGAGAGGAAACGGCGGCGGCGCCGGCCCGCGGGGCGAGGGCCAGCGCCGCAACCACGAGGACGGTTCTCACCGGTATGGATCGGCAGCGGGCGTCACGCTGCGGCGGGCGACGGAGACGGCCGGCGCCACGGGGGAGGGCAACGATCGCAGCGTTCCCTGCCCGTCCTGTTGCGTCGCTACCTCGGTGGCGAGCCGGGCCGCGGCCCGCTGGGTCACCGCGCCCATCACCCGTGCGCGCAGCGCGAGCAGACCGGCCTTGCGGCGCAGGGAGTACAGGCTCAGTCCGCCATCGGGTCCTCCCGCTTCCAGCGTGCCTTTGACGAGGGCGGAGATTTCATCCTGCAGCGCCTTGTCCGCGGGGTCGCCCTGCTGGCAGCTGTCGGGGGAGAGGAAGCAGGCGGAATTCGTCAGCCGCTCGTCGCGGTCGGCGACGCGGATCTGCTCCTCCGCCTCCCGCGCCAGGCCGCCGGTGACTGCTCCTTCCGGGCCGGATGCTTCGGCACCGTCCGCGTCCATCGAGTCCACGTCGCGCAGGACGCCCTCGTAGATCGCCCGCGCCTGGTCGAGGTCCTTCTTGTACGCGGCGAGGAACTTCGCGTGCGCGGCCTGCGCCACGCGGCCGTGCGGTCCGTTCTGGGCTACCTCGTTCTTCCAGCCCTGGTAGAGCCGGCGCGTGGCCTCGCTGCGCTCGACGCCCGCAGCCTGCCCCAGCTTGAC